>JANOIK010000685.1:0-5683 GCA_031407585.1 Planctomycetota bacterium
CGCGGCGCAACCGCCGCCGCCGCCCCACAAAGCACCATCGCCAGCAGCAGCGTCCCCATGGAAAACCGCGGCCCGCCCCACGCTTGCGGCTTAGCGCGCCCCCACCGCCGCGCTACCCAAACCCCAACAGCAACTGTCGCACCTTCAAGCGCCAGCGCAATGAACGGCTCATACGCCGGCACATACAGCAGCGGCGCAAGCACCGCCAAGAACGCCGCCGTCCGCAGAAACCAATGCCCCGGCGACCGCGCCGCCGCAAGCGCGGCCAGCCCGGTGGTCGTCAGCGTCACCACCAAAACAAAGATAAGTTGGGTCCCCATGACGCGCGATTATACTCAACGCTCTCGCGCATCGCTCACGGACTCGCCGGCGCATCGGCAAACGGCTCGCCGGCCGTCGGCGACGCGGCGTCCTCATCCGGCGGCGCCTCATCGGGGCGGTTCAGCACGACGACGAGCACCGCCAGCAGCACCATCGCCAGGACGGCGAGGCCCACAGTGAGCCACTGATTGAGCTGCTTGCGCCGGCGAAGCTGCGCCGCGCGGGCGGTGGGCACGGGCTTTTGCGCGCCTACCGTGAGCGGCAGATCCCAGGAGTCGGATTCCTGCGTTTCGTCGCCCGCACTCCCGGCAAGGTCGGAGAGGCCCGTGTTGTAGGTGACCGTCGATTCCAATGAAACCGACACATGCCCGTTCGGCAGGAGATTGTCCGAAGACGACGGCGCCTCGGGCACGCGGGCGCCGCTGAAGCTGGGCACGATGAACCGGGCGCCGCACTCGGGGCAGATCGCCCGCTGCCCCGCCAGGTGGGCCTTCACGTGCAGCTTGTGCCCCGCGGGACACTCAAATCGAACGCCCATGCCACTTCCCCTCGCGATGCGAACCGTACACCCCAGTCTAGTCGTGCGGGTTGCGCGGGTGAAGCGGCGAACGCACGCCCGGGCCAGGCGCTGGGGCAGGGGGGAGCTATAGTTGCGGACCAAGTTGTGGCGTCAAACCTGCGCGTCGTACGTGCTAAACGGCAAGCGGATGGACGCGCGCAATTCGGCGTCCGAGCTCCCGCTTCCGACCTCCAGCCTCCCGTCTCCAGCCTCCCGCCTTTGCCATGCCCCTGTTCGACATCATCATCATGGCCATCGTGCAGGGAATCACGGAATTCCTGCCGATCTCGAGCGATGGGCATCTCGTGCTCACCAACGCCATCCTCCAGGCGTTCGGCCGGCCCGAGACGCCGGACCTGCTCGAAGTCGAGCTCATGCTCCACCTCGGCACGCTCGCCGCGGTGCTCATCTTCTACCGCCGCGAAATCGTGCGCGTGCTCACCAGCGGCCGCCGCGCGATCGCACCGATCATTTGGGGCACGATCCCTGCCGGAATCATCGGCGTCGGCATCAAGAAGGGCCTGAGCGACGAAGTCACCAACGGCGTGCTCGGAAGCCCGCTGCTCGCGGGGTTTGGTTTTCTGATCACCGCCGCCGCGCTCGCGTGGGGCGCCCGCCGCATGTCGGGCCAGCGCCGCTACGACGAGCTCGGCATCGGCGAATCGCTGTTCATCGGCTTCATGCAAGCCTTCGCGATCCTGCCCGGCGTCTCGCGCAGCGGGCTCACCATCGGCACGGGCCTGTCGCGCAACCTCGAGCGCGAGCAAGCCGCGACTTACTCGTTCATGCTCGCGATCCCCGCAATCGGCGGCGCCGGCCTGCTGCAAATTCTCGACATGCTCGAAGCCGGCAAAACGGGCACGCCCATCCCCACGCTCGCCGTCGGCTTCGCCGTCTCGCTCATCGTCGGCCTCGGCGCCCTGGCCCTGCTCATCCGCTGGCTCCGCCACGGCAACATCATGGGCTTCGTCTACTACCTAGTGCCGCTGGGCCTCGCGACGATTGCCTGGCAGGTCATGAAATGACCCTCCGGCTCCCTCCCCCTTGAGGGGAGGGCTGGGGAGGGGGTCAGAAGCTGGTACACGTGCCGTGTACCCACCGCATCACCCCTCCCTGACCCTCCCCGTCGAGGGGAGGGGACCGGAAGATCTTGTGCGGGAGGTACTGCCAAAGTGACAGGACTAGTACGACGCTTTCGCCGCAGCTCGCCCGACTCGGCCAGATTGGCAGAAAATCGCCACCGCACGATTTTCAGCTAACTCCCACGGCGCCTTGCACTTAGCGCCGTCGCCCCCTTTGGCGCACTCCTTGCAAAGGTCGGGCCGCACCGGGGAGAATGCGCTCACGCTGCGGAAACCGGACGCTAGCGCGTTCCGGCTGATCCCATGAGCCGCCGGGCGCTAGCCCCCGGTTTCTTCCGCGCGTCCCCGCACCGAACACCGTCACCCGTCCAATTCAGTTCTGCATTTACGAGGATTCCGTATGGCCACCGCCACCAAGAAGAAGTCCAAGGTCACCCTGCAGCCTCTCGGCGACAAAGTGGTCGTCGAGCGCGAGGAAACGCAAGAGAAGACCGCCGGCGGCATCTTCATTCCCGACGCCGCCAAGGATAAGCCCAGCCGCGGCACGATCATCGCCATCGGCACGGGCAAGCTGCTCGACGACGGCACCCGCGGCAAGCTCCAAGTGAAAAAGGGCGACCGCGTCCTGTTCACCAGCTACGCCCCCGAAACCATCGAGATCGACGACGAGGAATACTTGCTCATGAGCGAGTCGGACATCCTCGCCGTTATCGAGTAGCAAGCAAGGTTGCGAGTTACGAGCGGCGAGTTGCGAGTTTAAGACATAAAAAACGCACCTCCCCCCGCTCCCCTTCTCGCAACTCGAAACTCGCGACTCGCGACTCGCAACTGTGGCGACCCGTCACGAGCCACTTACAAGCCACCAAGCCGCGCACCCGCGGCAACTGAATCCAAACCTAACTACCAACGGAGCCACCCATGGCCAAAATGATTGCCTTCGACCAGGAAGCCCGTGACGCGATGCGTCGCGGCGTGCAGAAGCTCGCCCGCGCGGTGAAAATCACCCTCGGCCCCAAGGGCCGCAACGTCATCCTCCAGAAATCCTTCGGCTCGCCCACCGTCACCAAGGACGGCGTCACCGTGGCCAAGGAAATTGAGCTCGAGGACGTCTACGAAAACATGGGCGCCCAGATGGTGAAGGAAGTCGCCGCCAAGACCTCCGACGTCGCCGGCGACGGCACCACCACCGCCACGGTCCTGGCCGAAGCCATCTTCAACGAAGGCCTCCGCGCCGTCGTCGCAGGCGTCAACCCGCTCCACATGAAGCAGGGCATCGAGCGAGCCGTCGAGGACATCACGGCCGAGCTCAAGAAGATGTCGATCAAGATCAAGAGCAGCCAGGAAATGGCCCAGGTCGGCACGGTCGCCTCGAACGGCGACACCGAAATCGGCAAGATGCTCGCCGAAGCGATGGAAAAGGTCGGCAAGGACGGCGTCATCACGGTCGACGAAGGCAAGTCGCTCGCCACCGAAGTTGAGTGGGTCGAGGGCATGCAGTTCGACCGCGGCTACCTCTCGCCGTACTTCGTCACCAGCCCCACCACGATGACCTGCGAGCTCGAGGACCCGTACATCCTGGTCCACGAGAAGAAGATCACCAGCGTCAAGGACCTCGTGCCCGTGCTCGAGGCCGTCGTCAACTCCGGCAAGCCGCTGCTGATCGTCGCCGAAGACATCGAAGGTGAAGCCCTCGCGACCCTCGTCATCAACAAGCTCCGCGGCACTTTTAACGTCTGCGCAGTGAAGGCCCCTGGGTTTGGCGATCGTCGCAAGGCGATGCTCGAGGACATCGCAACCCTCACCGGCGGCCAGGCCATCTTCGACGACCTGGGCATCAAGCTCGAAGGCGTCACGCTCGCCGAGCTCGGCCGGGCCAAGAAAGTAATCATCGACAAGGACAACACCACCATCATCGAAGGCGCCGGCAAGAGCGGCGACATCAAGGGCCGCATCGACCAGATCCGCCGCGAGATCGAGAACACCACCAGCGACTACGACCGCGAGAAGCTCGAAGAGCGCCTCGCGAAGCTCGCCGGCGGCGTGGCGAAGATCCTCGTCGGCGCCGCGACCGAGAGCGAGATGAAGGAAAAGAAGGCCCGCGTTGAGGACGCGCTGCACGCCACCCGCGCGGCCGTCGAGGAAGGCATCCTCCCCGGCGGCGGCGTCGCCCTGCTGCGAGCGAGCACTAAGGTGAAGCCGACCGGTCTCACGCATGACCAAGAGGTCGGCTACAAGATCGTCACCCGCGCCGCCCGCGCCCCGGTGACGGCCATCGCCCACAACGCCGGCCAAGACGGCGGCATCGTGTGCGAAAAGGTCGCCGCCGGCAAGAACAACGAAGGCTACAACGCCGCGACCGACGTCTACGAAGACCTGGTGAAAGCCGGCGTCATCGACCCGACGAAGGTCACCCGTACGGCCCTGCAAAACGCCGCGAGCGTGGCCACGCTGCTGCTGACGTCGGACGCCCTCATCGCCGAAGCCCCCAAGAAGGGCAAAGGCGGCGGGCAGGCGAGCGCCCCGGGCATGGACGACATGTATTAATCGAACCGAACGCCCCCGGCGACAAGTTCTCCGGGGGCGTTTTCTTATGCGCTCGCATTTCTCTCATTCCAGCAATCAGCTTTGCAGGATAGCCCGCGGCCCGCGAAGATCCTGTCACCTCGATGTGCGCGATCTACCGGCGCCTAAGCCAATTCAATTGACAACACGCCAGGCACGCCAGCGCAAGCAATGAACTCGGCTCCGGAACGGGGGTTCCCATAAGGCGGAAGACCCCAATCGACGTCGTCGTACCGGGGTTGATCCACGGCCCGCTATTGACCCGACGCGTCAACGTCCCCGCGGTGCTGGTGGCCGGCTGAAACTGCCAGAGGATCGTCCCCTCGTTGACTCCGCTAGGCGTCGAGGCAGATAGCCAGTAGTTTGCGCTCGCCTGGAGAATAGGCCTTGCCTGCGACAATTCTTGTCGAATCTCGCCCCCGACCTGGGACGACACGTTAAAGAATGAGATCGTCTCGAGAATGCCACCCGGCAGTCCCATCGAATCAGACCGAATATGGAAGTCCATTCGATTGGGACTAGCATCGACCTGACGGACGACGACTTGCAATGACTCAAGTCGGACCGCAAGTGACCCGGGCACTGTAAATCGAAGCGCTTGCTCAAGATTAGTTTCATCAGTAGGCAAAGCAGTGTTATCACCGATGATCAACGCCGAGGACGCGTCGTAACTGCCATTGGGTCCAAAGCTGTTGGCAACTTCCAGAGAATTAGCGAGGGCTAGGGGTGCCCCAGAAAGAATCAGCAACAGGACTGATATTCTGTGAATTTGACGGTCCGCAACTTTGTAAATCACAAGCGATCTCCTCACGCTGGGACAATGTAGAGGCGTCATTATTCCAATACGATGGCGCCTTTGAAAACCTTGAATGACATCTTCAAACATAGATGAACGGGAGGTGAAAGGCGCTAGAATGTTGCAATACTCGCCCGAATCTCACTTCGAAGGGGGCGTGCGGCGGCGATTTGGCTGCCACTGGCGTGCCGCCAATGCGTATTGGACTCGCCTGACCGTCACTCGCTACTAGTTACGTAGTGCGATAGCCCACGACTTTCGGACAGCGGCGGGGGTTTGACCTACGCCGCTAGGACCGGGGCGTACTCGGCTTCGAACTGATCGGGACTTTTGTAGCCGAGCGTCTGGTGAAGACGCACGGAA
>JANOIK010000720.1:0-1594 GCA_031407585.1 Planctomycetota bacterium
GACCGCGCTGAAGGCGCGCGAGGTTCTGCTGCAGACGCCGGAGACGTTTAAGGAAAAGCTTGCCGAGCGGTTGTGGGCGGTGATCGAGGATCCCGCGCAGGTTAAGGCGCACGTGGAAGCGCTGCGGGCGCTCGGCGTGCTGCGGCTCGCCTCGAACGGAGGCATGGGCGGCGGCGGTTACGGCGGGGGAATGTTCAGCACTGGTCCAGAGGAGTGGGCGGTAAAGCTGGTCGAGCAGCTCGAAGAACATCTTCGCACCGGTCCACGGGAAGAGCTGGCGGCGGCGGCGTGGGCGCGGTTCCACACGAGCTGGGCGACGGCTCGCGAGGCGTTCCGTTTATGGGAAGCCGACGGCAAGGTGAGTGCGGAGCGGCTCAAGGCGCTGCTGGAGCTGGCGCCGGCGCTCGTGAAGGAAAACGAAGCGGCCGTGGCGAGTTGGCAGCCTGATCGCGATAGATTTTGACCGCGGACATGGTGTGGACGAATCGACGCGCGTGATTTGCGCCTGCGCGGCTCGCCGGTATACTGCGCCGCATGACGATTCTTATCGGCGTGGATGAAGCCGGGTATGGACCGAACTACGGGCCGCTGTGCGTGGCGGCGTCGGCTTGGCGCGTGGAGGAGGGTTCAGGGTTCAGGGTTCAGGGTTCAGGAAGAGAGCAGGGGACGGGCACCGAGCGAGCCGTGTCGTCCTTGACCACGGCGGCGAAGCGAACCGGCGTGCCGGATCTCTATAAGCTACTGCGGAAGGCCGTGGCGCGGGCGCCGGACAAGGCGGGGCGGCGGGTTGCGATTGCGGATTCCAAGGCACTCTACACCGCGGGGCTGGGGTTGCGGCAGCTCGAGCGCGGCGTGCTCGCGGCCGTGCGGTTGTTGGAGCACGAAGTCGCTACCGCACTCGATCTCATTCGCGCGATGGCGGCCGATCCCGACGGGCGACGGCATCGATTGCCGTGCCACGCGGGTGACGATCACCGCCTGCCAGTGGACGCCGCGACGGACGAACTCGGCGCGGCGGTTTCGCTGATGCATCGCACCTGCACCGCGAGCGGCGTGACGCTCGTCGGATTGCGAGCACGGCTCGTTTACCCGTGCGAGTTCAATGCGCTGTGCGACGAGTTCGGCACCAAGGGGGCGGCGCTATCGCACGTGACGCTCGCGCTCGTGCGGCAGGTCGTCGATTCACTGCCCGCTGCCGACTGCCCACTGCCCACTTCGATCTTTCTCGACAAGCACGGCGGGCGAAGCCGGTATGCGGCTCTCGTGCAGCACCACTTTCCGGAGTGCTGGGTCGACGTGGTGGCCGAGGCCCGTGCGGAGAGCCGTTACTCGTGGGAGCACGGCGGGCGGCGCGTGGAGGCGGCGTTTCGCGTGGGATGTGAGGAGTTTTTGCCGACGGCGCTCGCGTCGATGACGGCGAAGTACCAGCGCGAGCTCGCGATGCGGGCGTTCAACGCGTTTTGGACCAGCCGCGTGCCGGGGCTGCGGCCAACGGCCGGGTATCCGGGGGACTCCGGGCGGTTTCGCAGGGAGATCGCGAAGGTGCAAGCAGAGCTGGGCATCGACGATCGCAATCTTTGGCGGAACCGTTGAA
>JANOIK010000722.1:0-2500 GCA_031407585.1 Planctomycetota bacterium
CACCGGTCGCGCGCCGCGCTAACGAAGAGGCTCGACCATGAGCGAGCCCGTCGAACTGCAAGGCGACGCGAACGTTGAAGTTGTCGTGATCGGCGCGGGCGCCGCGGGCCTCTTGGCCGCGACGCGCGCCGCCGAGCGCGGCCGCCGCACGGTGCTGCTCGAGAAGAATCGCAAGCCGGGCGTGAAGATCCTCATGTCCGGCGGCACGCGGTGCAATCTCACGCACGCCACCGACCGCCGCGGCATCGTCGCGGCGTTCGGCGACCAAGGCCCGTTCCTGCACTCGGCCCTCGCGAAGCTCGGACCCGACGAGCTGGTCGCCATGTTCAACGCCGAGGGCGTCGCGACCAAAGTCGAACCCGGGGGCAAGATCTTCCCCGAGAGCGACCGCGCGCTCGACGTGCTGCGAGCGCTTGAGCGCATGCTCGAGCGCAGCGGCGCCGAGCTCTGCCTCGACGAACCCGTCGAGTCGATCGCCCGCGACGGCGCCGGCTTCGTCGTGCAGACCGCGCGCCGCGGCGTGAATGCCGAGAAGGTGATCCTCACCGTGGGCGGCCAGTCGTATCCCGGTTGCGGCACGCGCGGCGACGGCTACGCCTGGGCCAAGGCCCTCGGCCACACCATTATCCCCCCGCGGCCCGCGCTCGTGCCGCTGCTATCGCCCGAGCGCTGGGTCCACGATCTCAAGGGCGTCACCGTTCCCGACGTGCGCGTCCGCATCGGCGAAGTCGGCGCCAAACCGCTCGCGGAGCGTCGCGGTTCGTTTTTGTTCACGCACTTCGGCCTCTCGGGACCGGTGGTGATGGACCTGAGCCGCGTGATCACCGAGCGACCGCAGGCGACCGCGTGGCAAGCGGTGTGCGACTTCACGCCTGACGTGAAGGAGGACGCGATCACCGCGCGCCTCGCCGCCGAAGCCGCCGCATCGGGTAAGAAGGTCGTGGCGAACATCATCAGCGAACTGGCGCCGCGGCGGTTGGTCGAAGCGCTCCTGCAACGGGCCGGCGTGTCGGCGGACCGGCGCGTGGCGGAGCTGTCGCGCGCCGAACGGGCGGCGCTGATTGCGGCGCTGAAGGCCACCGCCATTCCCATCACCGGGTCGATGGGGTTCAAAAAGGCCGAGGTGACCGCCGGCGGCGTGGCGTTGGCCGAGGTCGACTCCCGCTCGATGCAGAGCAAAGTGACGCCGAATCTCTACCTGGCCGGGGAAATCCTCGACCTCGACGGCCCGATCGGGGGTTACAACTTCCAAGCCGCGTTCAGCACCGGTTGGCTTGTGGGGGAAAGCGTGTAGGTTAACGAGACGCCGCGAGTTCGCTCGCGACAACTCATCAAACAATCTTCCTTCCTGAATCAAACTTCTCTTAGGAGGCATCTATGGATCGTCGTCATTTCCTCGCGAGCGCCGCGCTGGCGCCTGCCGCCGTCGCCATGCTCAAGGGCGTCGCATTCGCGCAAGAAGCCGCGGAAGCCGCCGCCGCGCCCGAAGGCGAGTGGATCAAGCTCTTCAACGGCAAGGACCTCACCGGTTGGACGCCGAAGATCAAGGGCTTCGACCTCGGCGAGAACTTTGCCGACACGTTCCGCGTCGAGGACGGCGTGATGAAGGTCTCGTACGACAAGTATGAAGGCGACTTCGCCGGCCGATTTGGCCACATCTTCTACGAGAAGCCGTTCTCCCACTACCGCCTACGGCTGGAGTACCGCATCGTGGGCGAGCAGGCCCAGGCCGCGCCCGCGTGGGCGCTGCGAAACAGCGGCGTGATGATCCACGGCCAAACGCCCGACACGATCCGCAAGGATCAGGACTTCGCCGTCTCGCTCGAGGTGCAGTTCCTCGGCGGCGATGGCGAGCATGAGCGAACGACCGGCAACCTCTGCACGCCGGGGACGAACGTGGTCTATCAGGGCAAGTTCCACACGCCGCACTGCACCAACAGCTCGAGCCCCACGTTCCATGGCGATCAATGGGTCAAGGTCGAGGTCGAGATCCACGGCCACGGCGCGGCGAAGCACATGATCAACGGCGAAACCGTGATCGAGTACAGCGAACCGACGCTCGACCCCAACGACGCCGACGGCAAGCGGCTGTTGGACGCGGGCTCGCCGCTGGAGATTTCCGGCGGCACAATCTCGCTACAGTCCGAAGGTCACCCGGTCGAGTTCCGCAACGTGGAGCTCATGGAACTGCCGCCCGCCTAAGGCATCCGCGAATCTCCGGCGACTTTCCACCAAGTTTCGAACAACGTGGGTACGTGCTTTCGAGCCGCGATCTTGCGATCGTGTGCAAAAAGCGCCCCCACGTTTTTTCTCTTGACAATCGACCACAAATGTAGTCGACTGCGGACGGCGGCCAACGATACGCGCTGTTGGATGCCGTGGACTCCAGGAATTCCAGATTATGGACGACAAACAGCCGACGCCGGACGATCTGATTATATCCCCTGCCGAGTGGCAGGAGATGAAAGTCCTCTGTGAGCACGGACCCCGGGAGGCGCGC
>JANOIK010000738.1:0-2838 GCA_031407585.1 Planctomycetota bacterium
GATGAAGTGGTCACCCGGGCGCCGCTCACCCCCAAGCACGTGCGGGCGGCGATCGCGATTCCCAGCGAATTCATCGTCGACGTGTGGCGGGAACGGTTCCCCGAAGACGCGGCCAAGGGTCCGCCGACCAACGACAACATGACGCTCATCAGCGGCGAGTACGAGGACAACATCAAGAAGATGGTGTCGCTGCTGCTGCCGAGCGATCCGACGGAAGACAAGTTCTCGAAAGTCGAAGTCACCGTGTTCCAGTCGCTTACGCCCGACGCGGTCGAACCGCCGTCGATGGTGAGCCAGGCCCTCGCGTGGCTCAGCGGCAACTCGGGCACGCTGATCATGGCCGGCCTCGCACTGGTGAGCCTGGTGATGCTTCGCGGAATGGTGAAGTCAATCCCGGCGCCAGAGACGAATGTCGTGCTGTCGATGCCAGGCGTCGGCGGCGCGGCGGGCGAAGGCGGCGAGGGTGACCTTGCGGCGGCTGGCGGCGGAGCGGGCGGCGGCGCGGGCGGCGATCAGGCGGGTGGACGCCGCACTGGCGACAAGGGCCGGACCAAGCTGCGGCTCAAGAAGGGCACCAATATGAAAGAGGATCTCACCGACATGGTTCGTGAAGATCCCGACGCGGCCGCGGCGATTCTGCGGACTTGGATTAGTAACGCGGGATAGAAGGAAGTTGCGAGTGACGAGTTGCGAGTTGCGAGTCTTGGAACTCTCAATCCGTACTCACAACTCGTAACTCGCAACTCGAAACTCCAATGACGTACGACCGTACAGATCGATTTCGACGGGCGGCGATTCTTATCGCTAGCTTGGATGAGCCGCTCGCGGATCAATTGCTCAGCGAGTTGCCGCCGGTCGAAGCGGCGCGCGTGCTCGCCGAGGCCGAGGCGCTCGACGCGCTCGACCCCGAGGAGCAGGCGGACGTGCTCGCGGAATTTCGGCGGCTGTCGCGCGGTCGCGTGACTGCGGCGACATCGAGCGCGGTGGAGTTTGAGTATTCGGGACGCAACGACGCAAGCCATGAGCAAGTGCGTGCGGCGGATTTCGCGCCGGCGATCGAGCCCGCCGCGAGCGCCAAGAGTTTGAGCGACGCGGACGCGGCGGGCATGGCGGAGCTGTTGGCGGACGAGCATCCGCAGATCGTGGCGGCGGCCCTGTCGCGGCTCTCCGACGAACAAGGCGCCGCCGTGTTCGCGGCACTGCCCGAGGACCTGCAGGCCCAGACGCTCCAACGGCTGGCGGCGCTCGCCCCCGCGGACGAAGAGGCCGTGCTGGCCGTTGAGTCGCAATTGCAGCACCGGTTGCAGCAGCGGCGGGAGCACCAAGCCCGCTCCGCGGCTGGGGCCGAGCTTGTGCAGAAAATCCTGTCTCGCACGCCCGCGGCGCAGCGGACGGTGCTGCTGGAACGCATGGCGGCGCGCGACGCAGCGCCGACGAGCAGCGAACCTGCGGCGCCGCGTGTTGTGGGCCGAGGCGCCGAGTCGTCGCGGGCCGGAGCCATCGACCCGGTCGCGCAGCAGGCGCTCAACCTCGCCTCCGCCGTGCGGCGAGCCCAGGCCGCGGGAGCGTACCAGGCGCCGCCGGAAGCGAGCGATCACACCGAAGAACTCGAAGCGCTCAGCGACGAAGCGCTCGTGGCTAGCCTGCGGGCCGCCGACGAACCCACGGTGCTCCGCGCGCTGGCCGCCTCGGGCGAAACGTTCTTGCGGCGCGTCACCAACATGCTGCCGCGCAAACAAGCCAAACAACTGCGGCGCATGTTGCGAGACCTCGGACCCACGCGGTTGGCCGATTTACACGAAGCGCAGCAGCGGCTCCTTGAGTTGGCCTACGAATCCATGGTCGCGGAAGCGGCGTAGTTCAGCGCTTAGGAAACTAGATCGGCAACATGGCGACCATCATCAAACCAGAATCGCTGCAGCACGCCTCCGGCACGGCGTTTCGCCATGTAGCGTACGACCTCACCGATATGGCGGCCGAGGCCGACGACTACCTCGGCGGCGTGCGGCGCGAAGCAGCAAAGATCGTCGAGCAGGCGCGGCGCGAAGCCGCCGTCGTGCGGCAGGAGGCCGAGGCGGCGGGGCGTCGCGCGGCCGAGGAAGCCATCGAGCGCATCCTCGACGAGAAAGTCGCCCAGCAAATGAAGACGCTCACGCCGGCGTTCCAAGCCGCGGCCGAGCAGATTCGCCAATCGAAACAACAGTGGCTCAGCCAGTGGGAATCGGCGGCCGTCGGACTCGCTTCGGCAATCGCCGGCCGGCTCGTCCGCGGCGAGCTTTCGCGGCGGCCGGAGATCAGCGCGACCTGGCTACGCGAAGCTCTCGAGTTGGTCATCGGCTCCGGCGAGATTGTGATTCACTTGCACCCCGGCGATCACCAGGCGATGGAACGCCAGGCTGCGCAGCTCGCCACCGCGATGCACCCGACGGCGGAGGTCCGCGTGGTCGCCAACGAAACGATCACCGCCGGCGGATGCCGCGTGACCACGGAATTCGGCGCCGTCGATATGCAGCTCGATGCCCAGTTGGAACGGTTCAAGGAGGAGATGATTTAGAAATCTCCGGCTCCCTCCCCCTTGAGGGGAGGGTTGGGGAGGGGGTTGAAGCGGGTACACAGTTGGCGTCGTGTACCCGCTTCCTCACCCCTCCCCTAACCCCTCCCCCTCAAGGGGAGGGGAACGGAAAGATCATTTAAGACAATGACCACCCTCCCCTCACATCTCGATGGCGCGATTCTCGCCGGACTTACCGGCAGCGTCGTGGAGACGGCCGGCCTGACCGCGACAATCGCGGGTATGCCCGCGCCGGTGGGGGCGCTTGTTGGCATCAGTCGGCCCGG
>JANOIK010000757.1:0-4665 GCA_031407585.1 Planctomycetota bacterium
CGCCGAGCAGTACCTCGAAATCCTGGCGGTGATCGAACAGATCGACGTCGACGCCGTGGGCGACTTCCTCGACGTGGCCACGCGGCTCATGGAGCTGAAGGCCCGCATGATGCTCCCTCGCCAGGACGAGGTCGAGGAGCAGCAGATCGACGACGCCCGACAGGATCTCGTCGCGCGGTTGCTCGACTACAAGCGGTACCGCGACGCCGCGGCCCTGCTGGAAGATCGTAACCGCCAGTGGCAGCTTCGCTACGCGCGGCGCACCAACGACCTCGACGACGGACCGCGCGATCCGGCCGAGCAGCCGATTCACGAGGTCGAGCTGTGGGACCTGGTGAGCGCGTTCAGCCGCGTGATGCGCGAGAAGGCGGCCCCCAAGCCGGCGCGCATCCGGCACGACGAGACGCCGATCGAGGTCCACATGCAGCGGATCGCCGACCGGCTGGCCGCGGAGCCGCGCATCCACTTCGCCGACCTGTTCCCGGACGGCGCGGTGAAGAGTCAGCTCGTCGGCGTGTTCCTCGCGCTGCTCGAGCTGATTCGCCACGCCCGGGCGCGCGTGGAGCAGCCCGACGCCTTCGGCGAAATCTGGGTCCTCGCCCCCGCAGCCATCGCCCTAGCCGCCGGCAGCGAACATCCTTCCGCGTAAGCGCGTCTGCCTCTAAATTGAGAGGCCGCGCGCCCCGTCCGTTTCCCCTCTGGCTAAAAGCCAACAGCTAATAGCTAAAAGCGCCGTTCCCCATGCTCGACAACGCACCCGTCAAATCGATCCAGCACGCCGGCCTGACGGTCGAGGGCTACTCGCGCGCCGCCGTCCAAAGCTACTGGCGCATTCCCGAGCTCAGCCTCGGCTTCGACCTCGGCGCGCAGCCGTGGTCGTTCATGGGCACCGAGACGTGGTTCGTAACGCACGGCCATCTCGATCACATCGCGGCGCTGCCGGTGTACGTCGCCCGTCGTCGCATGATGAAGATGACGCCCCCCGCGATCTACCTGCCGCAGGAAACAATCGAGCCCGTCCGCGAGATCATGCGGCAGTACACGAAGCTCGACCGCGGCCGCATGCCGTGCGAGCTGCGACTGGCGTCGCCCGGTGACGAGATCGAGCTGTCGCGGGAGCTGGTCGTAACCGTGAGCGCCACGCGGCACACGGTGCCGTCGCTCGGCTACGTCGTGTGGGACCGCCGCCGCAAGCTGAAGCCCGAGTACCAGGCGCTCTCCGGCGACCAGATCCGCGACCTGCGCCTCGCGGGAACCGAGGTGACGCACGAGCTGCGCACGCCGCTGGTGGCATACGTGGGCGACACCTCGCCCACGGGCATCGATACGTGCCCCGCGATGTACGAGGCCAAGATCCTCATTTGCGAAATGACGTTCGTCTCGCCCGAGCACCGCAAAGAGCGCATCCACAAGTACGGCCACATGCACCTGGACGACTTCGTCGACCGCCGCGACCGATTCAAGAACGAGCTGATCATCGCCGCGCATCTGAGCACGCGCTACCACGACGCCGCGGTGGAGCGCATGGTGCGCAAAGCGCTGCCGGATATGCTGGGGGGACGGCTTAACCTTTGGCTTTAGGCCGGGGTTCTGCGGGAAGTGAGACTGAAGGAAACCGCGGGCGTGGAAAGTGAAGCGACGACACCCGTGAGTAGGAAACGCCTCGCGGCGGCGCTGGCCATTGCGATGGGCGTCATTGCGGGTGGCGGGCTGTTCTTCATGGCGCGTGCGACCTATCGAGCAACTGCCGAGTCGCCGCAGCACGCGATCGTTGTGGAGGCGGAGGGGCTGCTCGCGGACTACCATCGGGAGCACGGTCACTATCCCGAGTCGCTCGCCGAACTGCCGTTCAGATTTCACGGCGATGGCCAGCCAGAGACGCTTAAGCTGTTCACATATCAGAGCGATGGCGAACACTACGCGCTGGTCTCGCGAAGTGTCGTGACGGGAGAGGAGATTAAGGCATGCCGGTAGGCGTCGGCGGCCCATGCGCCCCCGGTTTGAAGAACCGGGGGCTAAGGTTACTTCACCGCCAACACGCTGTTGCCGTAGAAGCCGGCGAACTCGCGGCAGGCGGGGTCGGCGTGCCACTCGTCGCCGTTGATGACGAACTTGTACTCGTAGCTCCCCGGATCGAGCGTCAGCTCAGAGGTGTAGTAGCCCTCGGCGTCCGGCCCCTCCATCTTGCGGCCCGTCGGGTTCCACTCGTTGAACGACCCCGCGAGGTACACCTCTTTGACGGGCGGCGCCGCGGCGTCGCGGTCGGCCAGCGGGCGGAAGCGGAACGTCACGCGGCGCGTCTCGGCGTCGAGAGCGTTCGGCTCGACGCGCGGCGAGCCCAGTCGCAGGTCCTGGTCCGCTTCGCTCACCGTGAGGCTGCCCAGCATCATCTCGTCCCACGTCTGGTCGCCCCAGTGCACGCTCTGCGTCGGATCAGGGTTGAGCGGATTGTCCGCCGAGTTGTCGTAGTGGGCCTCCATGTCGATGACCGTGCCCGCCGGCAGCCGCTTCGGCTCGCGCAGCAGGTAGATGTTCTGCCAGTTGAAGTCGTACCGCGGCACGTCGAGCAGCACTTCGTCGCTGCCGTCGGGGTAGCGTGCGGTGAACTTGAACGACTTCCCGCGATAGTGCATGTGCGGCGTGATGGTGTAGAGGTTGGTGTCGCGGGGAATCTCCAGCTCTTGCGTCACCCGGTAGTCCGGCGCCCCCGCCGGAATGAGGAACTTGAAGTTGAAGCCCGCGGTGATGCGCACTTCCTTCGCCACGTCGGCCGCGTCGGCGAACGAAACGGCCGCCTCGCTCTGGTCGGTCGTCGCCGTGCCGTTGGGCGTGTAGTGAACCTGAAAAATGAGCTTCGAGCCCGCGGGGATGCGCACCGCGATCTGCTTCGGCCCGACGATGGCCGGCATGCCCGGGGCGAACGCGGCCACGGCGTTGAACAGCGGGTCCTGCGGGCGGAAGTTGTCCTGGCCCGGCGGCAAGTAGAACATGATCAAGTGGTGCACGACCTCGCGATTGCCCGGGCGCGCCTCGGCGGCGTACACCCACTTGTCTTCGGTAAACTTGGGGTCGAAGTAAAAGTACTGATACGGCACCGTCCCCGTCGCCGGCACGTTGTAGGCCTCCGGCATGCGGAACACGGTGCGCGGCTCCGGCACGGACCAATCGTTGGAAACGTCCGCGAGCGCCGGCGCCTTGGCGGGATCGCCCTCGGGTACGCCGGCGTCGACCCAACGGCGGAAGAGCGCCTTCTCGTCGTCGGTCATCCGCGCTTCATTGAGGAACTTGCCGTGGGCCGGATCGGCGTGCCACGGCGGCATCCGGCCCGCGTCAATCACTTCGAGCATCGTGTCGGACCACGCGGCGACGTCGGCGTACTCGGTGAGCGCGAAGGGAGCGATCTGGCCCGGGCGGTGGCAGCTCACGCAATGGTTCTGCATGAGTGGCGCGATCTGCTCGGCATACGTCACGGCGTCGGCGTTTGGTGCTTGCGCGTTTTGGTTGGGCTCGCGGCGGCCGATGACGCAGCCGACCGCAGCGGTCGCGCCCACTTCAACGGGCTGGCCCGCGAGCACCGCTTCGATCGCGTCGACGAGCTCTGAGTGCGTCGGCGCGTTGCGGGCCGCGCCGACGCCGTACTGGTCGTCGATCCGGCCGTGGTAGCGCACGACGCCCTCGCGATCGAGCACGAACGCCTCGGGTGTGCGCGTGGCGCCGAACTGGTCGGCGACGCGGGCGCCGGCGTCCTTCAGCAGCGGAAAGTCGATGTCGTGCTTGCGGCCGTAGCCGAGCAGCTCTTGCAGCGTGTCCTGTTGGTTCGAATTGATGCCGACGATCTGAACGCCCTTGGGCGCGTACTCGCGGTCGAGGTCGCCCAGCCGTTTGCCGTAGAGCTTCGCCAGCGGACACTCCGTGCCGAGGAAGACGACGACGACCGCGCGGCGGTCCTTCCACTCGGCGAGCGAGCGTTTCGCCCCCAGGGCGTCGTTGAGGGTGAAGTCGCCGACGGCCTTCCCGAGCGGCACGGGCCGTACGTCGGCGGCGCGGGCCGAGGCGCCAGATGCACATGCGATGGCGAGAAGGGCGAGAATCGAAACTCGAGGCTTGGACGACAATGTCATGGCATTTCCTTCAAAGCGAAGCCTGGTTTAACGGCAGGCGTTCTCCATCGTAGCGGAATTGTCCGGGGAAGAACAATTCGGTGGCGCCGCTGGGGCTCGAAGACTCGGCCCCAGCCACCGCAGACAAATGCGCGCGGGGACTCCTGCTCTCCGCGCCTTGGTCGCGGTAAGATGCTCAAGCGTTGGCGGGCGCGTGGTGTTACATGCGGCCCAATCGGCGTTCCCGCGCTCCGCTACGGCGGACCTTCGCGTCGCGGCTAACCAAAAAGACTCAAGGGCAACCGCATTCGTGTCTGCTGCCTCCACAGAAAAATCGTTTTGCGAGTTTTTTGCCGGCATTGGGCTGGTGCACGAGGCGCTGCGCGGCTCGGGCTGGCATGCCGCGTACGCCAACGACATCGACGCCAAGAAACGCTCCATGTTTGAGGGGCACTACGGCCCGAGCAGCCACTACCACGAAGGCGACGTGTGGGACGCCGACGCGGTTGGCGCCAGAATTACGGGGCGCCCGTTTCTCGCCACGGCGTCGTTCCCCTGCACGGAC
>JANOIK010000769.1:0-2532 GCA_031407585.1 Planctomycetota bacterium
GTTGCGCGGCACGAACACGCGCTGCCCCACTGCCAGCTCACGCCCAGCAAGCACCAGCGCCAGCGGATTCGGCTTGCCCACGCCTTCGAGCGTCTCGCTCACGATCTTAAATTCCTCGAGCGGAGGGATGAGGCCCTCAAGATCGGTCACGGTGAGCGACTCGCCCTCGCGGGCGAGCAGGTACGACTTGCCCTCGGTCGCCAGCGGCGCGAGTTCCGTCGGCGTCTCGCTCTCGGGCGATTGCCGCCGCGCCGTTTGGAAAGCGACGCGCGCCTTGACCGCCCGCCCCTCAGCAACGGCCGTCACATCGATCGTGCGTTGTGTCTGGCTGCGAATCTCGCTCGCGCTGTCGTGAGCCACCTGCCCCGACTGCACGATGCGCGTCCGCACGCCCAGCTCCATCCCGACGCGCTGCACGACGCGATCGCCAACGACCGTCTCGCGCTCGACAAATTTCACTCGCGGCCCAGCAGGCGGCGCGTCCCCGAGACTTGGAGTGACCGGCGCTACCGCCGTCGCCGGCTGCACACCGCTTTCCTGAGCGCGGAGCGACATGGCGAAGCAGAGCACGGCGAAGGCAAAGCACACCGGGCGAGCGAAGACGTGCGCGATCATATGCAGACCGTTCCGTGTGGAGACGAGCCGGAAAGGTCGCAAATAATCGGCGCCCCCGCGTCTATGGTCAATAGAGCTCTTCCGGCCCCCTCCCCTCGGTGGGGAGGGTTGGGGAGGGGGGAGGAAGTGGGTACAAACTCTGCCCTTGGTCACGCCTCGAGCAATCCCGCCAGAGCCGCCACCGCCACGGGCCAATTACTCTTCCCCTCAACCCACGCACTCCACCACGCCCACACCCGCGATGCCGCATCTGCTGGCAGCGCGTCCCGCAACCGCCACGCATCGATCGCGGCGTCCAGCATGGCTTCATCGCATCGCGTGAGTTCCACCGCTTCCCCCGCGGCGAGCGCCGGCGCCAGCATCGCGACGCGAAACGCCGCCGCCCCGCGCGCCCCCGGCAGCACATCCGCGAACCGCGGCAGGTCGGCGTTGAGCTGCGCCACCAGCCACGCCATCCGCACCGTCTCGGGAAGCTCGGCATGCGGGTTGACCAGCACCGCCTCGAATGTCACGCGATTCTGCGCCGGGTGCGCCAGCCCATGCCCACCGGCATACGGCGCCACCACGACGATCTCCGCCGCCTCGGGCACGACCGCCGCGTCAGTCAGCCGAGCAATTGTCACCAGCATCCCCGGCCCGCGGGCCTCCCACTGCTGACGGAGCGGCAGGCCACGCACGGCCAGCTCCTCGACAATCTCCGGCGCCATCCGCATCAACGCCGCCTCGACGTCGGCAATTCCTCCGGCCACGCGCCCCACCGTTTCCTCAGACGTATCGATCCATAGACGGGCGAGCGCCCGCGTCACGAGCTCGCGGTTGTTTTCGAAGTCTGCGGACAGGCTCGCGAACTGCGCGATCATTTCATCGACCGGCAGTCCGCCGACGGCAATCTCGCCCAGGAGCGCCGCCACGGGGCCATCGAGCGCCTCGCCCAGCGCCGAATCAGCCGCCGCGATCCCCGCACAATGGCACGCCGCCGCATGCATGCACGTCGCGCTCAAGCTCGCCCGCCAACGAAATTCCGTCGCCATTTAATTACCCCGTTTCGGCCCCAACAAATCTAAATCCTCCGGCTCCCTCCCCTCGGCGGGGAGGGCTGGGGAGGGGGGCTGAAGTTGGTACACGCGATACCCATCGACATGAAACGATAGCACCCCTATCCGCCCCTGATTCCGCCTTCCACCTTTCGTCGCCGAACGCTATCTTCCGCCGCGAATCGACGCAATCGCCCAGCCCCGAAAACTCCTCACCGCGAGACCCCCGCGCGATGATCCACCGCTTCCCCCACTGCCTGTCGCTCGCCGCCCTCCTCGTCGCCGCGGCCGCCGCCTCCGCTCAAGAGCCCCAGCAGCAGGCGCCGCTCATGTTCGACCAGGTCCCTGCCACGACGCCCGCATATGGCCAACCGGCCTACGGCCAGCCCGCGCAAGACGCCGCCGCCGGCAACCCCGCGCCGACCGAACCCGCGCCCGTCGACCTGCAAGGCGTGTTCGGCAATCCGCTGCCGCCTGTCGCGCAAGGGCTGCCCAACGCGCCGCCGACCGTCGCCCCGGCCACCGCCGCCGCGCCCGCGCCGCCGTTCGTGCTCACCGACATGGAAGCACAGTTTGTCTACCAAACTCTGCAAATGTGGGAGACGCAAAGCGCCAAGGTTAACACGTTCAAAGCCGACTTTCAGCGCCTCGAATACGACCGCGTGTTTGGTCCGGGCGGCGAGCGCCCCATGATCGTCTCCCGCGGCGTTCTCTCCTACGCCAAACCCGACCGCGGCAGCTTCAAGATCGAATCGATCAGCCGCTGGACCAAGACCGATCCTGCCAACGCGGCGCCCGACGCCCCCGGCGACTACAAGGAGCAAAAGGAAGAAATCGGCGAGCACTGGGTCTGCGACGGCAAAGCGATCTACGAGTACGACCA
>JANOIK010000799.1:0-1761 GCA_031407585.1 Planctomycetota bacterium
CGCTTCGCCGTTTGCAGGCTACCGTCTTGCAGGCTATCGTCGAACACCGCGTTGAAAAGTTCCCGCGACATGGGCCGTGCCCGTGCCCGTGTGGGTTGTGAACGGATCGTTCCCGCGCCGCAAATCGACGCTGTAAGTGAAGTTGAACACCGAATCGATCGCCCACCCACTGGGAGTCAATACTGGCGGGGTCCCATTGAGGGGCGTGTAGTAGAAGGCGACTTCTTCCGTCGGCCGATCGTCGGCGTCGCCGGATGTTGTCCAGCCTTTGTAGTCAGAGTCTCCGTCGGCGTAGGGATCGCCTGGCCGAGGAATCTGATCGTTGTTGGCGACGCTGCCATCAACGCCATCGAACTTGGCGTACCATGCGCCCTGAGCGGAGGCGGACCACGTGGCGAGGAGCGCCACGAGTGAGAGACGCAATAGAGAAGTCATGAGCGGTCCTCCGGACAAGAGTTGTGCGACGGCGCGGGACGCGGCCAGGCCGCAGCGCGTGGGGCGCCCGCTGGCGTGAGTCCCTCCGCGTTTCAGCGTCGACTCTATACCCGCGGCGTAGGCGAGTAAAGATTCTGGACGATTGCTGGTTGGAGAAAGGTGAAGTTAGTTTCGCGAGCCGATGCTGCCTGTCGTTCGTCGGCGAGCAACTACGTTCCTCATCAACAGCCGATTTCGCGGAGAAAAAGCAGAAAACGACTAGAAAAAGGAGTGGAATGGGATCGCGAGGCTCGTTGCGAGTCTATGTCGCGCAGCGATTTTTGGCGCCGACATGGATGCCCGGGGATGGGCCTTAAGTCGAGCGTTTTATCTCACGCGCCGGCGGCGGCGTAAGGCGAGTGCCACTGAAGCGACTAGAACCGCCGATGCGGGCTCGGGCACTGGAATCCAGAGGATTGCGGAGAGATTGCTGCGCGCGTCGCCTACCGCGCCGGCGATCGTGCCATCGGGGGCGATGTCATAGGCGTACGAAACTTTGTACGAGGCGTCGACATACTGGTGCAGGTCGACAACGCTTCCGGCCGAGCTGTTCCACAGCAAGGCGTGGCTGGTGCCGCCGGTTGCGGCCCAATTTCCGAAACCCACTTGCTGCGAGCCATAGACGGCATTGGCCTGGCTTAATGTGTATCCAGCCGGGTGGAGGTCGATGGCACTCGTCGCCGTGCCGCTCCACAGGAGTGCGTGCGGCGTGGTTCCGACTTTGGCGTAGCCGACCTGGTTATTGCCGGAAATGCCGCGCGCCGCGGAGGACGCATATGCTGCAGGATGCAAGTCGATGCCGCTGTCGGCCGTTCCATTCCACAGATACGCGTGCTCAGCATTTCCGGTGGGGGGGCCCGTGGCGGAACCGACTTGGAAGTTTCCCGAGACGTCGTGCGCTTGCGACGTGGCGAACCCCGTGGGGTGGAGGCTGACGGCACTGTCCGCTGTGCCGTTCCATTTTACGGCGCGCAACGGTTCACTGCGCGAGCTTCTCGCCCAGCCGACTTGCGTCGAGCCGTCGATGCCATAGGCGTCGGAGTCCGAGGCTCCCGCGGGATTCAAATCGACGTAGCTGGCTGCCGTACCGCTCCAGAGCATCGCGTGATGGGCAAACGACATGTGTGAGGCGGCGCCAACCTGCTGTGGACCCGACGTCGCCACCGCGTACGAACCGAGGAATCCGGGCGGGTGCAGATCGACGAGGCTTGCCGGCGATCCGGTCCACAGGACGGCATGTCCATTTTGCCAGCCAGCCTGGTTCATCGGTGAGATGCTTGAGACATA
>JANOIK010000816.1:0-14791 GCA_031407585.1 Planctomycetota bacterium
CAGGGCGCGGTCCATGCGCCAGTCCTTGGCAAGTTCGGTGGCCGCGCGGGCGAGATTCGCCGGATAATCCTTGAGCTTAATCTCCAGCCGCTCCATGAGGGCAAACGCGTCGGCCGCGGCGCCGGCGAAGCCGACCAGCACTTTGCCCTCCATGAGCTTGCGGATTTTCACGGCGTCACTTTTGACGACCGTCTGCCCGAGCGTGACCTGGCCGTCGCCGCCGATGGCGACGCGACCGTCCTTGCGAACGGTGAGAATGGTGGTGGAGCGAGTTTTCATCGTGTTGCGGCCAGGGCGGACGGTTCGGTGCGAGTCTACGCACCATTGTTTCGGACCCGGCTAGAAGCGACTAGTGGGCAATCGGTGGTTGGGGCGGTACTCTTGAGAGCGATGAGCGATTCGACTTCTCAGAACGATCTGGCGAAGAACTCGCCCCTGCCGCGCAGTCCTGAGCTGATGCGGGCCAATGACACGGCGCTGCTCGTGATCGACGTGCAAGCACGGCTCGTGCCCGCGATTGCCGACGCCCAGCGAATCGTGTGGAACTGCGGGCGGTTCCTTGAGGGGGCGCGAGTGCTCGGCGTCCGCGCGGCGATCACGGAGCAGAACCCGGAAAAGCTTGGCGGCACCGTCGCGGAACTGACGATTTCGCACCAAGGCTCAGTGCCATCAAAAATGGCGTTCAGCGCCGGCGCGTGCGGTGAAGTGTTCGCCGGGTGGCGCGACGCCGGAGTCGAGCGGGCGCTGCTGTGCGGCATCGAGACGCACGTGTGCGTCGCCCAAACGGCGCTCGATTTACTTGCCGCGGGGTATCAAGTATTCGTTGCCGTGGATGCGGTCGGCTCGCGGTCTCAGCGCGATCACGACGTCGCACTACGCCGGCTCGAATCGAGCGGCGCTGTGCTCACGACGGTCGAGGCCGCGCTGTTCGAGCTGTGCGAGCGCGCCGGAACGCCCGAGTTCCGAAAAATCAGCGCACTCGTCAAGGCAGCGCCGCCCGTTGACGGCGCGCCTTGAGAGTGGCGCCAATTGCAATGGATCGTCGTCTACTTCGTAGCGTCTTCAGCGGCATCGCGCGCATCGGCGGCGGCGTCTTCTACGGCGCCTGCAGCGTCGGCGGTAGCATCCGTCGCGGCGTCCTTGAGATCGCCAGCGGCATCCTCCAAGTCCTCCGTCGCGCCTTTAACGGCCTTAACCGCATCGTCGCTCGCCGCCTTCACGGCATCGGCCGACTCTTTCGCTGCGACTTTCGCGGCGTCGAGCGCTTCCTTCGATTCCTGCTCGGTTTTCGAGCTGCAACCGCACGCGGCCACCAGGAACGCGGCGGTTAGCACCAATGACTTGTGAAGCTTCACGATCAATCTCCTTGAAAAAAAGGCGCGCCCGCGTCGCGGCCGTCAGGTCGGCGGCGCATGCGCGGGGCGCGTCGGCATGTACAGGCAACAATCCGTCGGGCAAACATCGTGGCTGGCGCCAAGCCGACCCAGCGCCGGTCGCTCGGCGGCGCCGCTGATTCGCTCGACAACCAGCTCGCGAATCATCTTAACAAACCTGGGATGGATGCCAACGGTCGCGGCCCGCTGCATGGGCACGCCCAGCTCGTCGCAAAGCTCGCGGGCTTCGGAGTCCAGGTCGTAGAGCACTTCAATGTGATCCGAGATGAAACCGATCGGCACAAGGACCAAATGCTTGAGTTCGCCCGCCGCGTGGAGTTGCTCGATGCGGTCGCAAACGTCCGGCTCCAGCCACGGCTGCTGGGGCCCGCCGCTACGACTTTGGTAGACCAGCTCCCACCGCGGTAACCCCGCGCCCTGAGCCACCAGCCGACACGCCTCGGCGATCTGGGCCTCGTAGCGGCAGTTAGTCGCCATGCTGAGCGGGATGCTGTGCGCCGTGAAGAGCGTGGTGATTCGATCGCGATCGCCGGCAGGCACGCGATCCACGCACGCGCGAACCGACTCGGTCATCGGCTCGATAAATCCTGGGTGATTGAAGAACACGCGCAGCTTGTCGACTTCGGGAGCCCCGGCGCCTACTTCCTGCTGAGCGCGGGCGATATCCTCGCGATACTGGCGGCAGCCGGAGTAGCTGCTGAAGGCGCTCGTGACGAACCCCAGCGCACGGCGCACGCCGTCGGCCTGCATCTGGCGGAGCGTGTCGGTGAGCAGGGGATGCCAGTTGCGATTGCCCCAGTAGACCGGCAGCTTCGGCCCGTGGGCCGCGAGCTCTTGCTCGATCGCGGAGACGAGTCGCCGGTTTTGCTCGTTGATGGGGCTGACGCCGCCGAAGTGCTGATAGTGCTCCGCCACTTCAAGCATCCGCTCACGCGGCACGGGCTTCCCGCGAAGCACGTTCTCCAGAAACGGCATCACCTCGTCGGGGCCCTCGGGTCCGCCGAAGGAAACGAGCAGCAGTGCGTCGTAAGGCTCAAGCATTCGGCCATTTCTGATTTAGGATTTAGGATTTCTGATTTGGGATGAAGCGAGAACCATCATTGCCTGCTTCTTTCAATCATCAATCAGAAATCATCAATCAGAAATTCCCCGCCGCTGCGGCGCTCGCTGAGCAAAAGGCGGTTGCACGTAAATGACCCCGACGGGAATCGAACCCGTGTTACCGCCGTGAAAGGGCGGTGTCCTAGGCCTCTAGACGACGGGGCCGCGCGAGCACTGGTGCGCGATTGTCTCTATTTGGCGAGACCCGCCATTGTCCGGCGTCGGCCGTCAGCGTCAAGATGACGCCACGCGATGGCCCGCGAACTGTGCGGAAAAGCTAAGAAGCAGCGGCCGATAAGAGCGCAAACTCATATGGCGGCTAGCAATCGAAGGCGGCGCCAAGTGGGCCGCTTACTCGGCAGCGCTGGCGTCGGCTTCGCGCGACGGGCCCGATTCGGCTTGCCCGTTGGTCGCCTGGTTGCGGCGAATCGCCTCGTACACTTCGTTGCGGTGCACAGGAACTTCCTTCGGCGCTTCCACCCCAAGGCGGACTTTGTCGCCGCGAATTTCCACCACAACGATGGTAATGTCATCGTTGATGACAATACTCTCGTTTTTCTTCCGCGAGAGGACTAGCATGGTCGATTCCTTCGTACATGGCACGGGGCGCGGGCACACGATTCACCGTGGCCGAGGGGACGCCTCGTGATTCTCCGTAACGTGTTTGAGACTGGTCAGATAGCGCCAGGAGTGGAACCCGCAGCGCGTACCCCTTCGTTCCACTCTACGTGGCAATTACCCAGAGTCAAGGAAAGTCGATGGACGGCCGGCCCATTTTTTGCTAGGAGAGCGGCCGATTCGCCTCGAATCGGTCCATCGCGACGCAAGTTTGCCGCGCCAGTGACTGCGAGAAATATGTGTGCAAGTCGTTTGGTACGAGCGATTTATGTCAATCCACGCTAAGGTTTCAGCCGTGCGGGTAAGCCGCGGCGGGGCAAATCGAACGCGGGCACGTCATCTCCCGCCCAATTGCCGAAATCCTCCTGTCTTAACATGCCGGGCGCGACGGGCCGGCGCAGTTCCGACGCGGCAAAGCGCGCCCCGTCGTCGGTAAGATGCCTCCGCGCTTGCCGCAACGAGCGAATTGCGAACCAGCCCCCAGGCCGCGAGTTCGATTCGTTTCTAACGTGCAAGTAGAATTGCACGGTCGATGGCGAACGCTCATCGCGCGTCATTAGTCGTCGCATGCGCAATTCCGCTCGCTCACTTTCGCAACGGCGGTTGCGGCGCGGCGATGCCATCTTATAATCCACGGTTTGCCTGCACTCGCATCGCCGAAAATGGCGGCGCGTTGGCGACAAAACTTTTTGCGTCACGCTGCCGCCCGCGCGGTAGTTTCCGCTTGAGGAATGAAATCGCCGAATGATCGCCAGCGTCAAACGCGTCTTCCCATGGTTGGGAAACATTCTTGAAGCAGTCTGGACCGTCGGCGACGGCATGTGGGTGACGCTGCGAACGTGGATCAAGACGTACCGGCCCGATCGCAAGACGTTCACGGAGCGATTCGAGTATCCCGAGCTGCCCGTGCCCGTGTCGGCGCGGTATCGCGGATTTCATCGGTTTGATCTCACGACCTGCATCGCATGCGACCAGTGCGCCAAGGCGTGCCCCGTTGATTGCATCTACATCGGCAAGGAGCGCGTCGCAGGCAGCAAGGGCTTCAAGATCACGGGCTATACGATCGACTACACCAAATGCATGTTCTGCGCGTTGTGCGTCGAACCCTGCCCGGTGGACTGTATTTTCATGGGCGCCAGCCACGACTTGAGCTGTTACAGCCGAGATGGATGCATCGTGGACTTTTCGCGGATGCCGCTCGACGTGGCGTGGGGCCGTTCGACGATCAATCCGACGGCCGTGGCGCAGTCGAAAGTGATTGTCGAGCCGGTTCATGGCGGACCCAATCAGTAACGCGAAGCGCTCCGCTGCGAAGACTCCGTGAGCGCGGCTAACACGAATTCAATTGACCTCTGATTCCTGACTCTTTCCCCATGGCCACTCCCACTGCCATCGTCGCGTATCTCATCCTGTTCGCAGGCGCGGCAGTGATTTTCCTGTTCGCCAACCTGCTCCTCGGCCGGCTCTTACGGCCGCGACTGCCGAACCAGGAAAAGCTCGAGGTTTACGAGTGCGGCGAGCCGACGATTGGGTCGAGTTTCGTGCAGTTCGACCTGCGGTTTTACGTGGTCGCTCTGCTGTTCATAATCTTCGACGTCGAGGTCGCGTTCTTCTTTCCATGGGCGACGGTCTTCGGCAAGGCGACGCAAATGGCCTCGCCTGACATGCCCGCCGTCGTCGCGACAGCCGATGGCGCGGGTTCTACGACGCCAACCTTGTCGCCCGAGGCGCTCGAGCGGTACCGGGAGTTGGGCGTTGAGAATCCGCAATTCACGGCGAGCGCGTCGGCCGATGGCGCCGCGGCCGTTGCACCCTCGGCGGCCGACATCGAAGCGTCCGTTCGCGCCACCGGGCAGCAACTCGCGCTCGCGTCGCTCGCCGACATCGGCGTGTTCTTCGCGGTGCTGATGGTCGGCTTCGCGTATGTTTGGCGTCGCGGCGATCTCGACTGGGTGCGTGCGATGCGCACCAACGAAGGCGAGGTTGTGCAGCGCCCGCCGCTCACCTTGGAAGTCGACCCGACCGCGACCCGCGGCGGCGTCTCCATCCTTTCCGCATAAGGCGACGCGCATTCCATGAGCGGACCTTCCCTCGTCGATCAGCTCAAGCAGAAGTTTGGCGACCTCATCACCGGCGCCAATCTCGAAAACGTCGATCCGTGGATCGAGGTCGCGCCCCGCGGCATCGTGGACGTGTGCGAGCACCTGCGCGACGAGCCGAGCCTCGCGTTCGACTACTGCAATAGCGTCACGGCCGTCGACTACTTCGAGCCGGACGAGAAGAAGGCGGCGAAGGTCACGTGGCAGGCGCACATCGAGGTGGTCTATCACCTGTTTAGCATGAAGCACAAGCACAGCCTGGTGCTGAAGGTGATGCTGCCGCGGTGGCAGGGGCCGGGGCTGAACGAACTGCCGGAAGTGTCGTCGGTGGCCAGCGTGTGGAGCACGGCGGACTGGCATGAACGCGAGTGCTACGACCTGTTGGGCGTGCGCTTTACCGGCCACCCCAATTTGCGACGGATTTTGTGCCCCGAAGACTGGGTCGGCCACCCGCTGCGTAAAGACTATCAGATGCCGCTCGAGTACCACGGGATTCGCGGCCGTTAACGGCACACGGACAAAGCAATGGCAACGGTCGACGACCCACGCTTCATCGAATTCGACGTTCGCACCGACGAGATGTTGGTGAACATGGGGCCGCAGCATCCCAGCACGCATGGCGTGCTCCGGCTTGTGCTGCGCACCGACGGCGAAATCGTCTCGGAAGTCACGCCGCACATCGGGTACCTGCATCGCTGCGCCGAGAAGATCGGCGAGAATCTCACTCCCCGGCAGTGGATTCCTTATACCGACCGCATGGATTACCTGGCCGGGATGAACATGAATCTCGGCTGGGCGCTCGCGGTCGAGAAGCTCATGAAGTATGAGCCGCCGGAGAAGGGGCGGCATCTGCGGGTGATCATCGCCGAAATGGGCCGCATCGCCAGCCACCTTGTGGGCATGGGCGCCTACGGCCTCGACCTCGGCACGTTTAGCCCGTTCCTGTACGCGTTCCGCGAGCGGGAGCGAATCCTCGACCTATTCGAGGAAGCGTGCGGCGCCCGGCTCACCTACAGCTACCTCACCATCGGTGGGGCGACGGCCGACTTGCCGCCGGGGTGGCTCGAGAAGTGCGAGGCGTTTCTCGACCAGTTCGTGCCCCTGATCGCCGAGTACCACACGCTGCTGACGACCAACTCGATCTTCATCAAGCGCACCGCCGGCATCGGCGTCATGCCCGGCGAAATGGCGATCGACTACGGCACGAGCGGCCCGGTGCTTCGCGGCAGCGGCATCGACCACGACCTGCGGCGAGACGGCGAGGAAATCTACACCGCGATGTACGACGGCTACGCCTTCGAGGTCATCGTCGAGAAGCACGGGCATTACCCGAAGGACCACGCCTACCCGGCCGTGCCGCAAGAGGCGATCCTCGGCGATTGTTGGCATCGGTTCTACGTGCGGATGCTCGAAGTCATGCAGTCGATCGACCTGGTGCGGCAGGCCATCGACCGGTACAGCACCGCCAGCGGCAATTACGGCGAGCCAGTGAAGCTCAACCAGAAGCTGCCCAAGGGCGAGGCGTATCTGGAGACCGAGGCGCCGCGCGGGCAGATGGGTTTTTACCTCGTTTCCAACGGCGAAGCGATTCCCTGGCGCGTCCGCGCTCGCAGCAGCAGCTTCTGCAATCTTTCGGTTGCCGGAGCTCTGTGCCGCGACTGCTTGATCGCCGACGTGCCCGCAATCGTCGGCTCACTCGACGTCGTCATGGGCGAAATCGACCGCTAGTCGACGCGCAACTCCCGACGGGAAATAAAAAGACGCGGCCGTTCTCGAATCTCTAAGAAAACGACCGCGTCGACTTCAATGGGGCCGTACGGCCCTCCCGCGCGGCAGGCTAGCCGCGACGGCGGTTCACTCTGGCAGTTCCCAGCACCGCGAGCGCCACGAGCACAACGCTCGCGGGCTCGGGAACATTCGTGTACAGCTCAAACGCCAAGTCCTTCGACAGGTTTTGGATCCCATCGGGTCCGTCCCACGGCAGGATATAGTTCTGCGGGATAAACGCGGTCTGCTGGACGTTGGGCATGATGGGCGACATTCCAGGCGTCACATTGACGGGCCCCTGAACCGCGTCGTCTTCGAAATGCCACACGGGCTGGACGAAGCCGCCCGGCGGGCCCACAAAACCAATGGGGCGCTCGGCGCCATCAGGCGTGTCGCCCGGTTTGGCGGCCAAGGGGTTCTTGATCGACCAGTCTCGATTGTGCCATCCCCACTCGATGGGCCCATCCTGTTGCGGATCGACCAACGCGACGATTTTCAACCAGTAAACGTCGTCGATGATGGCTGGCGAGGCCGCCAATTCGTTGAACCACTTCCCCAGATTCAACTCGGCGTTGTACTCAAAGAGCGCTTCCCGCGGCGGGATCAGACCCGGGCCGACCGGCGTGGGAACAAACTTTTCGGTGAACTTGCCCGGAGGCGGAAAAATTGGCGCAGGGCCAGGCGCCGCGATATCCACGATCTGGTGGAGATTGCCCGGATGGAGTGGGTCTGGGTGACTGGGAGAAATGATGTTGCCCGTCGGATCGGTCACCGCCGGGACATTGTGTTCGAACGAGATGAGAAACTTCTTCACGCGTAGGCCCGTGGTGTTCTGGCCCATGTAGGACCCCCACCAACGCACGTGCGAGATGGGCGTGCCGGCGTAGTCGGCGAAATCATCCGCCATGTACGTGCCTTGCCACGCGATCGGAACCGGCTGCGGGAGCGGATCGTTGGGGTTGGGCGGTGCGTACGCGTAGGCGTAGGCCGTGCTCAACTCGTCGTGGCCGGGAAAGAACGCGGTCGAGAGGTCGGCGCCGTACGGAAGATCCGGCGGCAAGATCGGCGGAGTGGTCCTGACGCCGGCCAAATAGGGCGTGGCGCCGTTGTTGAGGGGCATCTGGTAGAACTTCAGAAACTGGTCGGGCCTGGGATCGGCTGTCGCGCGATCGGCGGCGACCGTCAGGGCGCAGAACAGCGCCACGCATTGGAAAACTCGAGTCGTACTCATGAGGCGTCTCCGTGAAAAAATGGCTTGTGGCTACGGACGCTATGGAGAACGCGCGCGGCGCCATGGTCGCGCGCGATTGGTTGAGTTGAGAAACGACCCGGAGGAGTTGCCCCGGCGCACCTTCTTTGCACCTGCGCTGAGGGCCGGCCAAAAAACATCGGAATGTTTATGGCCGTTGTGTGTTGCGCAGCATACCACCGGCGACCGGAAGGTCAATGAGTTGGATGAACTTTGTGGCCGGAACGACGCCGAGCGTTCAGATCGCGCGCGGAGCGCGACGATGGGAACGCTCCCTGCAAGAATCCAGCCATTGTTCGGAAAAACGCGGCCCGAGGGGCTTGTTGAACGCCGGCACTCTGTGCCATATTTCACGATCTTAAAGCCAGCATCCGCACACCCCCCGGATGAGGGTTGAGGTCGCTCGACGGAAGCGTCGACTAGGAGCGACTTTTGTGGGAAGCGACCGGATTCGCAAAGTGACGGCGCCGTGGCCAGTGGAATCAACCGACTGCTGAACTGGATCGCCTCCTGGCTCGGCGGGAGCGTGGCGGCCGACAGCGCCCTGGGATACGTGCTGGCCAGCCTTGTCCACATCGGGCTGATCATCAATTTGATCGCCGTGGGCGCGCTCATCTTCATCTGGCTGGAGCGAAAAATCTCCGGCCGCATCCAGGATCGCCTGGGGCCCACGCGCGTCGGCGGCAAGTTCGGCTGGCTGCAAACGCTCGCCGACGGCTTGAAGCTGATCACCAAAGAGGACCTGATGCCCGACGGGGCCGACGGCATGCTGTTCCGCGTGGCGCCCTACGTGAGCTTCGGCGCCGCGGTGACCGCCTACGTGGCGATTCCCTTCGCCGGCGGGCGTTATCCGTGGGTTTCTCAGCACGTCAACACGGGCGTGTTTTTCGTGATTGCGGTGCTCGGGCTCGAAGTGTTCGGCGTGATTCTCGCCGGATACTCCTCGGCGTCGAAGTGGTCGCTGTTCGGCGCGATGCGCGAAGCGGCCCAAGTGGTGAGCTACGAAGTGCCGCTTGGCATGTGCGCCGTCGTACCGGTGATGCTCGCCGGGTCGATGGACTTGGTCGTGATCGGCGACCACCAAGCCGGCTGGTTCACCAACTGGTACGTGCTCAACGATCCCGCGACGTTCATCGTGTTTTGGGTGTACGTGACGTGTGCCACCGCGAGTGTGAATCGGGCGCCGTTCGATCTGGCCGAGGCCGAGAGCGAACTGGTCGCTGGGTTCCACACCGAGTATTCGGGACTGCGGTGGAGCTTCTTTTTCATGGCCGAGTACGGGTCGATGCTCACGGTGAGCCTTCTCGCCGCGATCCTGTTCCTGGGCGGCTGGCACGGGCCGATTCCGCTAACGAGCCTGTTGGGCCTGCAGCCTTCGTGGTTGCAGCCGGACGGCTGGCTAACGAGCGCGGCCGGCGACGGCGTCGCGCACATCGTCTGCCAGGTGGCCGGCGTGATTAATGTGCTGGCCAAAGGTTGCATCGGCGTGTGCATCATGATGTGGATTCGCTGGACGTTGCCGCGACTGCGCATCGACCAAGTGATGACAACCTGCTTGAAATATTGCACGCCGATCGCGGCGGTCATGTTCCTAGGCGCGGCCCTGTGGCATGCCTGGCTGCCGGAGCGGAACTTCTTTGGAATAACGCACGCCCCGGCGGCGACGTATCGGTTGAGCGAGGGTTGGCTGGCTGAAGCGACGAACGACGCCGACGTTGCCGACCCCGCGGAAGCGGCCCCTGAGAATGAAGAAGCGATCGAGGCCGCGGCGGATCAAACCGTGATGGTCTCTTCGCCGCTCTCGCGGAGGGCCGACTGACATGGATGCGATTTATTGGCCCAGTGCGTTCTTCCTGCTGTTGGGGACGCTCGCCTGCGCGTTCGCCGTGGCCGTGCTGCTCACGCCGAACGTCGTGCGGATGGCGTTCTACTTGGTGCTTTGTCTGGCGGCGACCGCGGGGCTGTTTTTCCTCGCGGGCCAGGATTTTGTCGGCGCCATGCAACTGCTGATTTACGTCGGCGGCACGCTCGTGCTGCTGATTTTTGGTGTGATGCTCACCTCCCAAGAGCGGTTCGTGAGCATGAAGACCATGGCCGGCGACTGGGTGATCGGCCTGATGGCGGGCGGGGCGTTGTTGTTTTTCATGGTGCTCGCGGCGATCAGCATTCCGGATTGGCAAAGCCCGAAACGAGCCGACATCGAGAAGCTGGCCGTCGAGAAGACGGCGACGCCGATCGCGATGGGACTGCTCGGCGCTCGCGTCGACGTGCCGATGCCGACCGACGAGCCTAATGCCGCTAAGTCGCCAGGATACTTGCTTCACTTTGAAATCATCTCGGTGCATTTGTTGGTGGTCTTAGTCGGCGCGGCGTACCTCGCGCGCGCCAAGCGGAAGTCGAGCGCGCCGTTTGCCGTGACCAGCACCCCCTAGTTTGTTGTTACGCACGTAGGCGGAATCGAATCATCATGGGTCTGTTGCCCTTAGCCAATCTCCTGACCGAGCCGCCCGGCGTGGCCCACTTCATGGTGGTCGGCGCCGTGATGTTCGTGTGCGGCGCCATGTGCATGGCCACCAAACGCAACGCCCTGGGCGTGCTCATGGGCATCGAGTTGGTGCTCAACGGCGCCAACATGAACTTCGTCGCCTTCGGCAGCAAATACTTGGGCGCCGGCGAGGGGTCCCTCGGCCTCGACGGACCGCTCATTGCGCTCTTCGTGATCGTGCTCGCCGCGGCCGAGGCCGCCGTCGCGCTCGCGATCGCACTCAACTTCTACAACAACCACGATTCGATCGACGTCGACCGAGCCGATCAGCTTCAGGGCTAGTTCCGTAAGCGATGAATGTTTCCCTCTTACCGACGCTGTTGGGAGCCGCTTGGCTGACGCCGCTGGCGGCGTTCACGCTGATCGTGCTATTCGGCAAGCGCATGGGGCATCACGGCAAGGGCGGCGGCTACTTGTCGGTGGCGGCGATCGTCACCAGCTGTGTGCTGAGCATGACCGCCATGTTTGGCGTGTGGCTGCCCAACCATCCGCTGAGCGCTCCGGCGCGTCACGGGGCGGAGCACGAAGGCGAAGCTGGCGAGGAATCGCACGAGTCCGAAGACGCCCACCCCGAGGCGTCCGTCGAGCGCGGAACGCGATTCACCCTGACGGCCCTGCAAACTGCTGAGTCTGACGAAGCCGAAGCCGCCGACTCCGCCGGATCCGAAGAAGACGAAGAACACGCCGAAGCCGCCCACGCCTCGGAGAAGCCGCCGAGCCACTCCGGCGATTGGTATCTGCTCGGCCAGTGGGGCAACCTCAAACTCTCAATCGGCTATTACATCGACGCGCTCACCGTGACCATGTTCTGCATGGTCACGCTCATCGCGTCCTGCGTGCACATCTACGCCGTCGGCTACATGCACGACGAAATGCACGAACCCTACGTCGACCACGAAGTCCACCTGTCCAACGGCGAGCATCTGAAGCGCAAAGGCCGTTTCTACCGGTTCTTCCAGTACCTCTCGCTGTTCAGCTTCGCCATGCTCGGTCTGGTGATCGCCGGCAACGTGGCGATGGTGTTCGTGTTTTGGGAGCTCGTGGGCATCTGCTCGTACTTCCTCATCGGCTTCTACATCGAGCGGAAGAGCGCCAGCACCGCCGCGAACAAGGCGTTCATCGTCAACCGCGTCGGCGACTTCGGCATGCTCATCGGCATGATGGCCCTGTGGTCGAGCCTCGGCACGTTCAACTTCGGCGACGTGACAAATGCCGAGGGTGAGGTGGTGGAGCAGGGCATTTTCAGCCAGCTCCGCACCGAGGAAAATGGCTACCAGCTCAAGCCGACGCAGAGCATGATCGACGAGGAGCAGCGCCCCGGCACGCTCACCGCGGCAATCGCGGCAAGCTCGAATGAGACAGACGCGGCGGACGCCACCGACGCACCCGCCGCGAACGGCAAAGCTGGCCAGTGGCTGCTGCTCATTGCCGGCGTCGGCATCTTCTGCGGCTGCGTCGGCAAGAGCGCCCAGTTCCCGCTGCACACGTGGCTCCCCGACGCCATGGAAGGCCCCACGCCCGTCTCCGCACTCGTCCACTCGGCCACGATGGTCGCCGCCGGCGTGTATCTGGTGGGCCGCTTCTACCCCGCGTTCTCGCCCGAGGCGCTCCTGGTGATCGCCATCGTCGGCTGCATCACCCTGTTCATCGCCGCGACGATCGCGATCACCGCGACCGACATCAAGCGCGTGCTCGCGTACTCCACGATCAGCCAGCTCGGCTACATGATGCTTTCGCTGGGCCTGGGCGGCTGGCTCGCCGGCCTGTTCCATCTCATCACGCACGCCTTCTTCAAGAGCCTGCTGTTCCTGTGCTCGGGCTCGGTCATTCATGCGGTGCACACCAACGACATGACCGAGATGGGCGGCCTGCGAAAGAAGATGCCGATCACGGCCTACACGATGCTCGTCGGCTGCTTGGCGATCATCGGCGCCGGCATCCCGCTCTCGCCTATCGGCCTCAGCGGCTACTACTCGAAGGACGCGATCATCGAGCAGGGCCTGAGTTACGCCAAAACCAACGGCGGCGGCTACTGGGTGCTGTTCGCGCTGCCCGTGGCGGGCGCCGCGATCACCGCGTTCTACATGTTCCGGCTCTGGTACCTCACGTTCGCCGGCAAGCCGCGGAATCATCACCGTTACGATCATGCCCACGAATCGCCTGCCGTGATGACGCGGCCGTTGTTGTTGTTGGCAGTTTTCGCCGTTTGCATTGGTTGGCCATTTCTCCACGTCACGGCATTGCTGGAGCAGGCCCGCCCCTTGGGTACGCTTGCCGATGCGCATGGCGCGTTGATCTCCGGCCTCACTGTTCCCGACGAGCATGCTAGCCACGCGGCGGACATCAAAACCCCCGCTGGCCTCGCCGCGTTCGGCGCCGCCATGCTGGGTCTCTTCGTGGCGACGGTGCTCTACCTGTGGCGCACGCTCGACCCCGCGGAGATCAAGCAGACGTTCCAACCGATTTACAAGTTCCTGTGGAACAAATGGTATTTCGACGAACTCTACAACGCGGTGTTCGTCGTCCCCACCAAGTTTTTATCGAAGCAGATCGCTGGCTTCGACCGGACCGTGATCGACGCCGTCCTGCACGGCTCGGCCGCCCTGACGAAAGCGGGCTCCCGCGTGGTCGACGCCCTGTTCGACCGCACGGTGGTCGACGGCGCCGTCAACACGTTCGCCAGTTGGACGTGGGACTTCGGCCTGCTGCTGCGCAAGCTGCAGACCGGCAGCCTGCGGCAGTATGTGTTGTTCATCGTCATGGGCACGTGGTTCATGTGCCTGGCCTATCTCGCGGTTTCGCACCTGTTAATGTCGTGACGCGCTCCGCTGCGGCGGACCTCCGCGTCGCGGCTAAACGAATTCCTGACTGTTGACTCCTGGCTCCTGACCCCTGACCCCTGACTCCTTCCCCAACCATGAGTCTTAACGACCCTGCCGTATACCTGAGCCTGATGGTCTTCCTGCCGGCGCTCGGCGCCCTGGCGATCGCGTTCTTTCCTCGCGGTAAGGACGAGGCGGTCAAGTTCACCGCCCTGGCGTTCACCATCGTCACGTTTCTGCTGACGGTCGGCCTGTTTTCGAACAACGGCGGCGTGCACTTCTCGAAGGACTCGGAAGTCGTCGCCCGCATGCAGAACCTGTTCCGAGTCGACTGGATTCCCTCGTTCGACATCAACTACCTCATGGGGCTCGACGGCATCAGCTTCCCGCTGGTCGTGCTCACCGCGTTTCTCAGCATCCTGGCAATGGGCGCTAGCTGGCCGATCACGAAGCATGTGAAGGCCTACTGCATCCTCTTCCTGCTGCTCGAAACCGGCATGATGGGCGTCTTCATGGCGCTCGACTTCTTCCTGTTCTACGTGTTCTGGGAAGTCATGCTCCTGCCGATGTACTTCCTCATCGGCGTGTGGGGCGGTCCGCGGCGGGAATACGCGGCGATCAAGTTTTTCCTCTACACGCTCGTGGGCAGCGTGCTCATGCTCGTGGCGATCCTCATGCTGTACTTCACCAGCGATCTCACGCAGCTCAACGCCGAGCAACTCGCCGAGGCGGGAATTATCCGCGTCGAGGGCGAAGGCACGGCCCAAGAGGCTATGGACACGTGGCTGGAGTCGGACGACAAGCTCGCCGCCCAGTACAGCGAGATCAACGCGGAGACCGACCCCAACGCCCGCCGGCAGCTCCACACGTTCAACATTCTTGCTCTGCAGCAGATGGGGCAGCACACCACGCTGTTCGAGCGCACATTCGAGAACAAAATCTGGCTCGGCAAGAGCATCGGCTGGTGGGCGTTCCTACTGCTGTTCATCGGGTTCGTCATCAAGGTGCCCAGCGTGCCGCTGCATACGTGGTTGCCCGATGCGCACGTCGAGGCACCGACGCCGATCTCCATGATCCTCGCCGGTATCCTGCTCAAGATGGGCGGCTACGGCATCATCCGCATCTGTTACCCCATCTGCCCCGCCGCGGGGTACGACCTTGCGTACTTCGTCTGCCTGGTCGGCGTCGTCAGCATG
>JANOIK010000818.1:0-1897 GCA_031407585.1 Planctomycetota bacterium
TGCATGGCGTTCGACGAGCGGATTCGCGCTCGCACGCCGCTGCGGAACAGCCTGGCGCACTTGTCTTCGATCGTGCATACGCTCGACGCGAACGCTCCGCGGGAGAAGACCGACGCCGGCGCCGTGCTGCGCGAAATGGCCGAGGCGAGCCCCCGCCGCGGCATGATGGTCGTTGTGTCAGACTTGCTGGGAGACGTCGGGTCGACGCTCCGCGGTCTGCGGCTCTTGCGGCAGCGGGGGCACGACGTGCTGGTGCTCCACATCATGGACGACGACGAGCTCGACTTCCCGTTCGAGGGCCCCACGCGTTTCGAGGGGCTCGAGCTGCCTGAGCACCTCTCCTGCAATCCGAGAGCGCTGCGCGAAGGCTACTTGGAAGCGGTCCAGCGGTTCCTCGCGGCGTTGCGGCACGGGTGTGCTCGCGATGCGGTGGATTACGCGCTGATTCGCACGAGCCAACCCCTGGACGCGGCCCTGGCGGCGTTCTTGAGCCGCCGCCTCGCAACCCGCCGCGGCCGAGCGCCCCTGTGATGAAACCCAATACACCCATTTAGCCGCGATCGACATCGCCCCCACGTGGAATTCAACTTCCCACTCCTGCTCAAGTTCGGCTGGCCGCTGCTGGCGTTGCCGTTGATCATTCACCTGATCAACCTGCGGCGGCATCGGCGGCTGCCCTGGGCGGCCATGCAGTTTCTGCTCGAAAGCCAGAAGCGCAACAAGAAGTGGATCGTCCTCAAGCAGCTTCTGCTGTTGCTGCTGCGCACCGCCGCGATCGGGCTCGCCCTGCTCATGCTTGCCGGGCCGGTCATCAAGTCCGGCTGGGCGAGCCTGTTCGGCTCGGGCGTGACGCACCATATCTTCCTGCTGGACGACAGCTACTCGATGGCCGACAAGTGGGGCGACACGACCGCCCTCGAGGAGGCCAAGCGCGTCGTCGTCCGCGTGCTCGACCAGGCCCGCAAGAGGTCGGACGATCAGCTCGTGACGCTGCTGCGGTTCAGCGAGGCCAAGCGCCTTGCCGCGGGCGAGGGGAGCGCCGTCGATCGCCAGCCGCTCGACCCCGAGATGCTTGCCAACCTGGAGCGCTCGCTCGAAAGCCTGCAGCCGTCGGAGTCCGACGCCGGTCCGATCGAAGCCCTGCAGGCCGCCTCGCGCCTGCCGGATGCCGAGGCGGGCGAGACGCGGATCGCGTACCTCATCACCGACTTCCGCCGCCGCCAGTGGAGCGAGGAGGCCCAGCTGCGCCAGCTCGCCTCGAGGCTGCGCGATCGCGTCGGCCAGCTCTTGCTCGTGCAGTGCGCGTACGAGGAACGGCCGAATCTTGCCGTGACGAACCTGGCGCCCGAGTCGGGAATTCGCGCCGCGGGCGTCGAGTCCTGGATGGAAGTGACCGTGGCCAACTACGGCGACCAGCCCGCGAGCAACGTCACAGTGTCGATCGAGCAGGACGACGAGGACCTCGAAGCGGCGGTGATCGACGACATTCCCGCGGGGGAGTCGGCGACGCGGCGCTTTCGCGCGGGCTTCGCCGCCGCCGGGCCGCATCGGCTCGCCGCACGGCTTGAGAGCGACGCCATCGCCACGGACAACGTGCGCCATTTCGCCGCCGAGATCCCCGTCGCGTTTCCCGTGCTAATTATCGACGGCTCGGCCGACGGCGACGATGGGATGCATCTCCGCACGGCGATCAACCCCGCCGGCCCGCGGCAGAGCGGCTGGACGCCGCAGGTCGAGCCGCCCAGCTTCCTACGCCGGCACGAAGCGCTCGCGGGGCACGCCGCCATTTACCTGCTCGACGTGCCGCGGCTCGACGACCCTGAAGTCGACGCGCTGGAAGAGTACGTGCGCTCCGGCGGCGGCCTCGCGATGTTCGTGGGCCCGCAGACGCTCAAGG
>JANOIK010000844.1:0-2186 GCA_031407585.1 Planctomycetota bacterium
AGTGAGCGTCACGAATTCGTTCGTGCCCTGACGGGCACAGGCGCTAGGTACTAGGCGCTAGGCCCTAGGTCGGATGCGAAGCATCATGCCATCTCCCCTCCGACCTAGAGCCTAGCGCCGAAAGCCTAGCGCCTCTCCCCCCCATGTTCCTCGCCCACTCCTTCCGCCTGCGCGATCCCTGGCAGTGCGACTGCACGCTCGAGGGCCCAACTGGGGGTGCTGTGCGGTGGTCCCGCGTCTTCCACCGCCCCACCGGCCTCGAAGACGACGACGCCCTCTGGCTCGTCTGCTCCGGCCTACCAAGCGGCGTCCAAGTGACGCTCAACGCCCAGCGCCTCACGGCCCCCACCCACGCCGGGCCGTACCAGTTCGAAGTAACGTCCGCCATGGCGGACACAAACCGCATCGAGCTCCTGGTCCCCTCCGCCCCGTCTCCCGTCCACCGTCTCCCGTCTCCCGGCGCAGCCTTCCCCTACGACGTCCGCCTAGGCGTCATCGGGCACTCGTAGCGACGCTGCCCCCTCACGCCGGTCCCCATCTGCTTGCAGCTTCGCGACTCCCCCACGACGCTCCTTCTCCCCGCGCGCACTATTTCCGACTTTCTCAGCGCCCCCCCGTAGAAATTGTGCCAACACTTATGCTTCACTGAAGGGTGCGCCGAGCGTGGGCGCCACTGCGAGAAACCCCCGCAAAACAAGCGTCCAAACCATCGCGCCCGACGCACCGCCTGCTTGCATCTTCGCTTCGATCCGCCCGCGCCCGTCGCGAACCACAACTCCACCGCCGCGCCGTCAATTTCACCACCCCCACCACTTCCACCGCGTCATGTGCAAAACCCCCCCACATTTTGCAGCCCCCCCGCTGTCGGCGAGGCCGAGATTTCAGGCCTCCGCCGAGAAGTCGCCTTGCAAAATTGGCGAATTTTGCGGCACCCAATGCGATTCCGCGGATTGCGTGCAAAATCCCTCCGCGCCAACCGCGTTGGCCTGTAAGGCTTTGCGCCGCGCGACGCTCGCTCTGCTGCTGGCGCTCACGTTGCAAAATCCCGCCCCCGCGCAAGAAACCGCCGAGAAACCCGCCGCAGCCAACCAGCTGACCGCCGAACAAACCGCCGCCGGCTGGGTCAGTCTCTTCGACGGCAAAACGCTCAGCGGCTGGAAGCCCACGAGCAACGCCGACTGGAAAGTCGTCGACGGCGAGATCCGCGTAAGCAGCGGCGACGCCGGCTGGCTGATGACCAACGACGAGTACACCGACTACGAGCTCCACGTCGAATTCAAAGCCCCCGCCACCACCAACAGCGGCGTGTTCCTCCGCACGCCGCTCGAACCGAAAGATCCAACGAAGGATTGCGCAGAGATCAACATCGCACCCGCCGACAACCCGTTTCCCACCGCGTCGCTCGTCGGTCGCCATCGCGTTGACTGGAAATCATCGGGGCGCCTGATGGTTGATTCGTTGAGCGCCGGCATGACGACGCTCGACGCCGCCGAGCTCCCCAATCCCTGGGACCGCGGGTGGCATGCCTTTGACGTTGTCGTGCGCGGCACGATCGTTCACGTCTGGCTGGACGGCGTCACCCCGTTCGCGGGCGCCGTCAGCGACTATCTGTCCGGGCCGGAGGATCCAACTCGCGGCCACATCGGCCTCCAATTCCGCGAAGGCCAAGTCGCCTTCCGCAACATCCGCATCAAGGTGTTGCTGGCTAAGAAGTGGGAAGCAGAATAGCACGCGGATGAACGCGGATTAAGCGGATGATCGCGGATCAGAAAAGAAAGGAGTAGAAGTTCGAGAGTTTAATAATACAAAGGCAAACCCATGATTCACGCCGAGGTCTCCGAACAAATCATCAAGAGCTTCTATCACGTCTACAACACGCTGGGTTATGGCTTCTTAGAGCGAGTCTACGAAAATGCACTGCGTAACTCACTCCGCAAGGCCGGCCTCGAAGTCCACCAGCAGCTTCCTATCTCCGTGTACTTTGAAGACGACGTTGTGGGCGAGTATTTCGCCGATCTGGTCGTCGCTAACAAAATTATAATTGAAGTCAAAGCCGCCGAGTCGATCGCTATCGAGCACGAATCGCAGATTCTCAATTACCTCAAGGCAACAGGTTATCAAGTGGGCTTAGTCCTCAACTTCGGTCCGAAAGCCACATTCGTTCGCAAAGCAAATACCAATCTCCG
>JANOIK010000849.1:0-3417 GCA_031407585.1 Planctomycetota bacterium
CAGGCTCGGACATATTCGGCAAGCTCGCGGGCGAGCGACATAGATATAGTCTCCGTAGAGGAAGGGGTGCGGGGCCGTCTCCGGACGAGCCGTTCAGCCGGGACGCGGGCGGGCGGCAACCGACTCCTGGTCGTGCTGCACTGCCTTGTAAAAATCGCTCGTGAGCCGGTCGCTCGTCGTCCGGCCGAGGGCCGCTTCCAGCAGTCGGCTCGCGGCGAGGCATCCGTTGCCCGAAAAGCCACGGGTCTGCAGCCGGATGTCGCCCGTCGGCGAGATCACCAGTTCGATCGTCGTCATGGGCCGCTCCTGGTGTGGATGGTGAGGCGCACCGAGCCGTCGCTGAGGGGCTGCTCGGTGATCGAGCAGTTCTGGCGACGCGCTTCGAGGCGTGTTTTTTCGACTGCGTAGGCCTGCTGAAACCGGTGCAGGTGGGCGAGGTCCCCCCAGGCGCCATTAAAATTGTCGTAGGCGAGCTCGCCGACGTCGGTGCGGCAGACGACCGGGTAGCGCCAGTCGGGCAGGCGCACCGCCAAGCCCGTCGCCGTCGCGCTATAGAGCTGAAAGTTTCCTTGCTCGGGCTGGGCGAGGCCGAGGCGCGTGCAGGCGGCCTGAACGGCGACAGGGTCGCGGATTTGGGTTTGGATGCGGACGATGTGGCTCACGGGTTCTCCTCAGTACTAGGGTCTGCGGCGGGGGCAGTTGTGCTCTCATGGGAAAGCAATCCAGCGAGGCGGATTTGCGGCGAAGGCAGCTCGGCCCGATCAACAGTTGGCTCGATAGGGACGAATTGCTCGACGAGCAGTTGGCAGGCCAGCTCCGATGAATGGTCGTCGCCGCGCAGGCCCGAGAGCACGACCCAGGCGAACCCCAACGCGACAGCCGCTGCGATCACGCCGCCGCTGGGCGGCAGGACTGCAGCCCAGAACGACTCGGTCCGTCGCGAACGGGCGATCTGCCGTCGCTGGGATTCGACGTCGTCCCAGCCGGCGGCCAGACGATCTTGACCGGCCGCCAGATCGCGGTGGACTTCGAGTGCTTGGCGGCGAGCCTGGCCTTCCTCTTCGACCAGCTGCCGCGAGCCGGCGGCAACCTCTTGGTGCAGCTTGGCCATCGTGCGGTTTTGTTCCGCTTGGCGGTTGGCCGCCTCGCGGGCAATCATCGCCGAGCCATCGTCACAGCCGAGCGTCGTCGCCAGGACGATGAGCGGCCCGATCGTCAGGGCCGCCTTCCGAGACTTCGCGGGTTGCTTCACGATTTCTCCAACGGTTAAGGAGCAGGCGCAGGAGGCGCTAGAGGGCGCGTCGCAGGCGCACTTCGCGTGCGAGCGCCAAAACGGCCGCGACCAGCGCAAGCGCCAGCGCCGCCAGCAAAAAACTCATGCCAATCGGCCTCCAGGGGGGTTGGGGGGCGGCGCGGCGGAGGGACCGGCGCGACAGCCCGTTCGATTCGCAAGGCGCGGCGCCGGGCAAGAAAAAACGCCTGATGATGTGATCCAAGGCGCTCGCCGACGCCTAAGACCTCCTGCAAGCATTCTTGACGCGTTTGGAGCGCCGATTTAGCGGAGTGAGGGCCCCGGCGCACCGAAGCGAAGCAGCATTGCGAACGCAGGCGCGGGGGTCTTCAGCGAAAAACGGTCATGGTGACCGCCCGCTCTGAGAGAAGGGGGCGCTAGCTTGGAGCAGTACCGAAAATCGGTGGTATTTCGCGTGCGTCGCGGACTGGCGAGTTGATGAGACCCAACCATTCCCGACAAACGTCGACCTGTTGGACCCAAGCAGTCCACAGCTAAACGTTTCGGCGCGGCTGCGGTATCGCCCTGGCGTCACGCCCCACACCATGATCGGCGAGAGAAGCTTCACCTTGGGCAGCGGCAACCATCGTCGACATGCGCAGGGGGCTGTCTGAACATCACGTTTGGATGTGGACGTTTCGGCGTCATGAGGGCGTCGAGCCGACCAACAACGCCGGCGCGGGCGCCGTCTGCCATGTCATGATCAGGCGGGAGCCAACTTTCGAGCCGCAAAGGGCCAGCGGCAGCCCTTTCGCCGCAAAAATGCTGACCACAATCGCAACCTGACGTCAACAAGAGGGGCAATGACTTTGACTTCGTCATCGGCGCCCTCCAGTCCCACTTCGCCCGGCAATTCGAGTGCGTCACTCCTCGCCGGAGCGTAAACGGCGACCTTGATCACCGAGCTCCCACCGGCGGTTGTTTTCACGGCGCAGGGTTTGCGAACGGTTAGCCGCGGGCAGCGGCAACTTCGGCGTGGCGGAAGGCTCGCAACGACGAGCATCGCAAAGTGCCACTGTCCAGACGCGAGGGCGAAACACGGGCGGGGGATCGCGCTACGGCGCTGCGCTAGCGGCAGCGCCTTATACGCCGGTTGGCGACGAGTTTGCCTCGTCCGCTATGACCTGAGGACACACGGCGACCTCACAACACGAGGCGCGAACACATCACTCGACTGCGGTTTGAGACCACGAGAAGGCCGCACATCAAAAAAGGAGTTCCATTCGTGCTACGTAAAAGCCTGCTTCTGCTGGCGCTCACGCTCGTCGGTTTTCCGCTGCACGCCCAGGCGGCAATCACGTTGGGTACGGCGGAGAATTTTGCGGTCCTGGCTGGCTCGACGGTGACCAACACCGGCGCGACCGTCATCAGGGGAGGAGACGTGGGCGTCAGTCCGGGTACGGCGATCACGGGCTTCTTTGCCGTTGATGCGGGGCCAGGGATCATCACGGCGCCCCACACGACGCGCACAGGCGCCGACGCTGTCGCAGTTCAAGCGCAAGCCGATCTCGTCCTTGCGTACAACGCGGCAAAAGCCTTGCCGTACTTGCCGGCCAATGACTTGACCGATCAGGATCTTGGCGGACTCGCGCCGCTGCTGCCGGGCGTCTATCACTTCAACACGTCTGCTTTCCTGTCGGGAGCGCTCAAGCTCAGCAGTCTGGGCGATCCGAATGCCCAATTCGTATTCCAGATCGGGACTACGCTGACCACCGCAAGTCACTCGTCGGTGACGACCGACGGTGGGTCCGTGTATTGGCAAGTGGGAACTTCCGCAACGCTCGGTACAAACACGGCGTTCCAAGGACATATTTTGGCGGACCAGAGCATCACCCTGACCACCGGCGCGAGCATCCTGGGAGGAAGCGCCTTGGCGATTGTTGCGGCGGTGACGCTCGATACCAACGTCTTCGGCCCGATACCGACCGCCGATTTTGACGCCGACGGCGACGTCGACGGAGACGATTTCCTGGCTTGGCAGCGCGGCCTTGGCCTCACGAGCGGCGCCAGCCGCGCTCAAGGAGATTCGAACGCCGACGGCGACGTGGATGGTTTTGACCTGACGGTGTGGAAGACGCAATTCGGTCCGGCGGAGCTCGTGGCGGCGAGCACGAGTGCTCCGGAGC
>JANOIK010000850.1:0-1620 GCA_031407585.1 Planctomycetota bacterium
AAAACGGACGCCGACGGCCGCTTCGACCTGGCGGCGACGTTCGAGCCGATGCTCGTTCGCGTTGCCCACGATTCCGGCTTCGCCGAAGTGCTGCGCGGCGTCGATGAGCCGATTGGCCGCATCGAGCTACGGCCGTGGGCGAGCCTTTCGGGCCAATTGGTGCAGGACGGCAAGCCGGTGGCCGAGCAGCAGGTGTACTTCCAACCCGCGGCGTCGGGGATGCTCGGCGAGCCGCGGTTCCAAGATTCGTACGCCGTGCGGACCGACGCCGAGGGACGCTTCGAGTTCAAGCGGCTGCCGCCGACCGCGGGGTCGGTGCGGGCGTATCTCGGCCCGTGGCGGGAGTCGCCGCTCACGTCGAGCCAGTCAATGCCGTTCGAGCTGCGGCCAGGCGAGAAGCGGACGGTTGTACTCGGCAAAGACGGCGTCACGGTCACTGGAAAGGTCGTGGCCACCGGTCGTGGCGACGTGCCGCTCGATCGGAACTGGTCGCTCAACTACCTCGTGTCGCGGGATCGAGGGATTGTGGTTGGCGAACAGGTTTCGCCGATCACGTTCAACCCCGCGGAGGACGCGACGACGGCCTGGTCGCTCGATCCGAATTTTGAACCCTGGCTGGCGTCGCGCGAGAATTATTTCGTGAAGCTCACGCCGGACGGCGACCTGCACATCAGCGGCGTTCCCGCGGGGCGTTACTTTTTGCTGCTGCGGTTGTACGAGCAGCCCGCGGGGTGTCTGGTTCAGACGGTGGGCGAGCGCGTCGTGCCAGTCGTGGTGAGCGAGGCGCAAGCGGCGGCTGGGACGATGGATCTCGGCGAGATCGAAGTGCCGTGTCGCGTGGGTCCGCGCGAGGGCGAGAACATGCAGGCGTACAAGTTTACCGACGCCAGCGGCCGCGAGCGAACGGTATTCGACATGCGCGGCAAATACGTGCTGATGCACGTGTGGGCGAGTTGGTGCCAGCCGTGCCTGGAGAGCATGCCGGAAATGCGGGTGGCGGTCGAGGATTTGCCGGAAGGCCGCGTGGAGTTCGTCGGGTTGAATGTGGACGAGAGCCCGGTCGAGGCGCGGCGACTGGCCGACCGCCGTGGTTGGAATTGGGCGCAGAATTATCTCGGCGAAGACTCGGCGATGGCGCGGCAGTTGGCGATCAGTAGCGTGCCGAGCTATTTTCTGATTGGGCCGGACGGGCTGCTGGTGGCGTCGGCCACGGAGTGGTCGGCGATCAAGGGGAAGCTCGACGACGCGCTGACAAACACGGCGCCATGAGTGTGCCACGCCCACGGCCCGGGGTGCGCATGCAGTGTACTCGGGGCCCCATGGCCACTCAGAGCAGTGGCCATGGCACGCCAAGCTCGCGGTGATGAGACTGTCTACGGCGTCGTCTCGTTGTTGCGGACGGCGGCACGTTCGCCGAGCAACGTTGCGAGCGAGGGCGACCAGGCGGACGTGGAGTCTTTTCCCTCAACTTTGGCGGCGCCGATGTTTTCGGGGCCTTCCAGCGACGGCAGCGTGCGGGCGACGAGCGCCGTGAGGTCGGCGATGAGCTCGGGGGCGACCGCGGCGGCGATTTCCGCCAGTCGTGCAGGGAGCGAGAGCGTCGCCTGGGCTTTGCCGTAA
>JANOIK010000892.1:0-3725 GCA_031407585.1 Planctomycetota bacterium
ACGAGCCGGCTGGCAGTGCCGAAGGCGTCGAGCGTGACGGCCTCGCCCAAGTTGAGCCGCTGCTGGCGGGCTCCGCCGGCCTCTTCGGGCCTGTAGTCGACGTCGACCGCCCCCTCAAAAACGACGACGTCGGTGGCGCCCACGTCGTTGACCTCAACGCCGAATTCGGTGCCGAGATCCACCACGGTGGCGCGCGGCGTGATGACGGAGAAGCCCTCGGCGCCTTCGGCGACCTTGGCGGTTAGCTTGCCGAGGAGAATGCGGGTCTTCATGGCGGAAAGCACTTCGTAGAGCCCGGGCGAGTGAAGCGTGACGACGGTTCCGTTCTTAAAGCCGAGCTTCATGCTGCCGCTGGCGACGCGAACGGAGTCGCCGCCGCGCACTCCGTCGCTGGTCTTCTCGCCGGGCGCTTCGATGAACCAGCGACAATCCGACGTCGCTGAGACGACATGCGCCAGTTCATCGGCGCGGTCGCCGCCGGCGCCGAGATCGCGGACGTCATGGAATCGGGCCGCCTGCCACGCCGTGACGGCGAAGGCGCAGCTCGCCGCCAGCGCAATTGCCAGGATTCGCCGGCGAACCCTCACCGTCGGGCGACGGCGCGGCTCCGCCAAGTCGATGGCGCTCGGGCAGTCGCGAAAGCCGCCGTCGTTGATCGTCAGTAAATCGTTGATCGTTTCTTGGGCGTCAATCTGCCCTTGCACGGCGGCGTGCACGTCCATGTAGGCCAAGAACTCGCGGCGCGCGCCCTCGCTTGCCTTGAGCGTTTCCTGAAGCGACATGAGTTCGGCCTCGGTAACGACGCCGTCGCACCAGGCCGAGATCAGGTTGAGGAGTCGTGTCCGTTCCATGCCAATGCTGCCCCGAGTTTGACCCGCTTCGTACGAAACCTATTTGGCCGCCAATCATGCTTAGGGAGTCAAGTCGCTTGCGACGGTTCGCTGAACGCACGCGAAGAGTTGCTCACGAATCTTGGCAAGCATGCGGTACACCGTGCTCACTGGCTTGCCGAGCTGGCCGGCGAGATCGTCGACCTTCAAACCTTTGCGATAGCGGGACTCGAGAATCGCCCGATCCTCTTTATCGAGCTTCTGCAGGCACTTGGGCAAGGCGGCGCGTCGCAAGTCCCCGGCATCAACCTGTTCGACAAATTCCGCCGCGAGCGTTTGGATCAACGCCTCATCAAAGAGCAGTCGGTCCGTGGCCGCTTTGCGTCGAAACCGAAGCACCTCGATGATAGCCATGCCGCACGCCCAGCGGAAAAAGTCGCGGGCGTGATCGTACTCGCTCCGCTTGCTCCATAAGGCCATGCAGGCGTTTTGCAGTACATCGTCGGCGTTCGCGGCGTCGCGGAGCACCGCGAAAATATATGCACGCAGTCGCACCTGGTGGGCGGACAACAGTTCGACAAATCGGTCGTCGCTTTGCTCCGCGTGCATGGATGGATTCCTCGGTGAGGGCGCGATGGATAAAACCGCGGCTCACAAGTGTTCCGCGTTGCGTGCGGGATTCTCTCACAGAAAAGCGGAAAATCGCCAGCGTGCGTGAGGGCGCGGACGCGGTAGGCCTCCCAAGGCCTGGCAGCGCGACCGGGGAAACGCGAATTCGGGACAGCCAGTAACTCCTTACCGGGTTACGGGTTTCGCTGAATTGGAAAATTTTTTATGAGAATCCAGTCGTAGCGCCGCGGAACTTTCTGATAGGGAGGAACGTCAGGGTCTCTCAATCGCTCGGGAGCAAAGGCGTGACCTTCCCAAGGCGGGTCGTCCCATCAATATCAATTTCCGACGGGGCGACGTCGGCTTCGTCCGCCGGAATCTCTTGTCAGAGCGTTGGTCGCAAAGTCCAAGGAAGTAGGAAATGCAATTCGAGATGTGTGTCTCGCGGCGTCGAACGGCGTTTACTCTTGTCGAGCTGCTGGTCGTGATCGCCATCATCGGCGTATTGGTGGCGTTGCTGCTGCCGGCGATCCAGGCGGCGCGAGAAGCGTCGCGGCGGGCAACTTGCATCAGCCAAATCAAGCAGTTGGCCCTCGGATGTTTAAATACGCATGACACGCAGAAGCACTTTCCCAGCAGCGGCTGGGGATGGGGTTTTGTCGGGGATCCCGATAGAGGAGTGGGCCAGGATCAGCCAGGGGGTTGGATTTACAACATCCTCCCGTTCATCGAGCAGCAAGCGTTGCACAACCGCGGTTCCGACGGCAATGCCAACGTGATTACCGCAGGCCAGAAATCAGGAGCGGCCGATGTACTGCAGCAGCCGATCTCGATCATCACGTGCCCCACGCGAAGGCCGGCTGGCGCGTGGCCCTACGATGACCTGCGATCGTATTACAACGCGGAAGCAAGAACTCCCCGGATGGCGGGGCGGTCGGACTACGCCATCAATTCGGGCACGTTCTTCGTGGAGTGGAAGCCAGGACCCGCGTGCCCGACTGACTATACGCCGGCCAAGACCTATACCGGCTGGATCGAGGAGGACACCAACTCTCCGCTCGTCACGACGGGCAACCGGGACCTGCTGGATGGCATCAGCCATGAGCGCAGCCAAGTGACGATTGCTCAAATCAGCGACGGCACGTCAAATACGCTTATGATCGGAGAAAAGTTCGTGGCGCCCCGCTTCTACCAGGGGAGCAGCGACACGACGGGAAATGAATCGGATAATGAAACCTGGTGCACGGGCTGGAATAACGACAACTCTCGGGGCGTGCTGGGCAATGCGCTCACGAAGGTGCGTTACGGCGGAGTTCAGGACACCGACGGAGAGATCACATTCCCCCACAATCGCTTTGGGAGTGCGCATTCGTCAGTTTGGATTGCCGCCTTGTGCGACGGCAGCGCCCGAGGGATTTCCTTCGACGCAGAAGGGGAGCTGTTGCGTCGGCTGGCCAGCCGGTTGGACGGCGAGTCGGTTGATTTCTCGGGACTTTAAGTAAGTGGTCCGGGCAAACCGTCGCATCGCTGACGCCATGCGGCACGTGAAAGAATTTTCGAACTGCGGCGGGCGTGCCACGCCAGCCAACTTTTCAGTGGAGCTCTTCAACAATGATCAAATCACTTGTGACCAAACGCTTGGCGATCGCGACGCTAGGGCTCGCCGGGCTAGCCTATGCCATTGAGGGCCGTGCGGCCAACGGAACTTGGGCTAATCCCGCGCTGACCAACGCCAATGGCCTGCTCGACGCCGGCACGACGATGCCCGACACGGCCAATGTTCGGTGGGTCGATGCCCTGACGGCCACGACCGAGTTTCCCGCCCAGGACGGCGACGTGTTTCGCATCACCGGGACCGTGACGGGAACAGGCTTCGCGGCCAACACGGCGTACTTCGTCGTCAACACGCCGACGCCGAGTAACGTGTTTCAACTGGCGGCGTCGCCGACCGGTGCGCCGATCGTCAACCCGACGCCAGGCGGAGCGCCTGTCGCGAACCGCTACTTTCGCTGGAACGACGCGGCGAATTGGGTGGACGGAACGATTCCCAACGGCGCGGACAATATCGCAACGTTCACCGGCCCGGGGGCGCAAACCCGCATCGTGTTGGGGCAGGACGTCACGCTCGGCGGAATTGTGTTCGATGGCAACGGACCCAACGACCTGGAGTTTTACGGTGGTCACGTGTCGGCGCCGCGCACGCTAACGTTTGCAACAACGACGGGCACGCCGACCATCGCCATCACCGGCGGCGTTCGCCCCATTGGCATGCCAAACAACAACAAC
>JANOIK010000896.1:0-6103 GCA_031407585.1 Planctomycetota bacterium
GGCGGCCGGCCAAGGGTCATGGCCGGAAACGTGGAGGCCCTACAAAAGTGGAGGATAGCGGGCTCGAACCGCTGACCTTTTGGCTGCCAGCCAAACGCTCTCCCAACTGAGCTAATCCCCCGGAAATCGTGCGTGCGGCGGCGAGCGCCGTACTCCGCGAAGCTATCAGCCTGGATTCCGCCTGTCAACGTGGCCCGACATGCGTCGGTAAACCACGCAAGCGGGATAATTCGGAGTCCACTTACGACCATCAGATCCGCCTCAAATCGATAGCGTTGAATGCCATTATCGGCCGGGGCCGCAATCGGCATGAATTACCCGCGACGCTCGGGCCGATAGGTAACGACAGCGCACTACGTGCGCACCTTTTCTGCGTCATCTCATCACATCGCAACCCGCCCTAGGGCGGCACGCGGAGCTCGAAGGGGCCACATGGGCCGCCGATTTTACGGCCGGCGACGGCTTTGCCTTGCACTCATTCTCCTTGCGCTGGCGTCATCGGACGCCAAGACGAGCGCAGCGGATGAGGGCGCCGAATCTCCGTGCGCCTGTGGCCAAGCGATTTGTGACTGCGGAGCCCAAGATTCTTGCGATTGCGGAACAGCGATGGGTAGTGCGTGCGTCAACCTCGTAACGCCGAAGGGCGGCGTCGCGACCGGGTATGAGGCGCTCTGGTTTCGGGCCGACTATCTGCTCTGGCAGCGTACCGGCAGCGACCTCCCGCCGCTCGTCATATCGAGCCCGGATGGCACGCCGCTGGACTCGTCGACGGTGGTGATCGGAAACCAAGAAGTGAACGACGGTTGGCGAAGCGGCATCTTGATCGAGGGCGGCTTCTGGCTGAACCCTTCCACTGGTTGGGCAATTGCCGGCGACTATTTCGATGCCGGCCGCGACAGCTTTGGCTTTAGTGGCGGGCTGAGTACGGACCAGTTCCTCGCGCGCCCGTTCTTCAACGCGGCCACTGACTTGCAGAGCGCGTTTCTCGTCGACGGCCCTGGCGAATTCGCTGGAACCGTCAACGTCTCGGCTTACGACGATTTCGAAGGCGCCGGCGCGGCCATGCAGCGCGCGCTTTGGGAGCGCGGCAATGCGTGCATGGACGGCGGGTTCGCACGGCTCTCCCTGTTGGGCGGATATCGCTTCTATCATCACGATTCGCGGCTCGTCATCACCGAGGATTCCACCGCGGTGACGGGCAATACTTCGATGGCGGTCGCGGGCACGCGGCGGCTCGTTCAGGACCGCTTTTTTGGCGAGAACGACTTTCACGGCTTCGAGATTGGCCTGCAAGCGCGCGTACAACGTCGCCGGTGGTGGTATGAGGGACTCGCGGTCGTCGCGCTTGGGACGAACCGCCGCGTTGTTTCTGTGGACGGCAACACGCAGTCCATTCCACCCAACCCGGTTGGGGATCCTCCGCTCTTTGTTGGCGGGCTACTCACGGCCTTTGGCAAAAACATCGGCGTTCGCGCCGACAATGAGGGAAATGCTATTCCGCGCTTCCGGCTGGGGGCTGGCTGGCAGGCGACCGAAAAGCTTGGGCTTCGCGCGGGTTATAGCGTGGTGATCTGGGATGGTGTCGTCTATGCCGCGGACCATCTACCGCCCGGCCTGGCGGTCGACCCCAACAATCTGCCGGACGGCAACGGCGGTGGCGGGCCCGAACCCGTCTTCCCCGGCATTCGCGATTCGACGATGGTGGCCCACGGGCTAGACTTGGGACTGGAGTTGTCGTTCTAGTGGTCTGACGCCGCTGCGCCTCACCACTGGACGACGCCCCCAGCGCCCCCCGAGCCCATGACTTCGCCGCACAATTCCGCCCATCACGCCGCTGTGCGCCGACGCCGGGCGATCATCGGCTTCATCAAGGTGGCGGTCGCGGTAGGCATCCTCGCGTACCTGTTTGTCCGGCTCCGCGGCGACAATGTCTTTCAGCGGTTGGTGGACGAGCCCAAAAATTGGGGCGCCCTCGCCATCGCCCAAGTGCTCGTGCTTACCGGCATCTCGCTGAACTACATTCGGTGGTACCTGCTGGTGCGAGCGCTGGGGCTCGACTTCCGCTTGAGCGACGCCTTTCGCTTGGGCTCCATCGGGATGCTCATCAACCAGATCCTGCCCGCCGGCAGTCTCGGCGGCGACCTGTTCAAGGCCGTGTTCATCGCCCGCGAGCAGCCTGAGAAACGCACCGAGGCGGTAGCGACGGTTGTGATCGACCGTCTGGTCGGCTTTTACGCGATGACGCTGGTCGCTTCGGCCGGTTATCTGCTCGGAGCGCCTGACGCCGGCGCAGCGGCTGGCGCCATGGAATCGCTGGGCCGCGTCGTCGTGGGCCTATCGATTGGCGGCACGGTCGGCATCGCGTTGCTCCTGACCCCCATGTTTGCCAATCCGAAAGCACGCGAGAAGGCCGAGCGCGTGCCCAAGATCGGCGGCATGCTCGTCCGTCTCGTAGACGCGGCCGCGGCATATCGCGAGCACCGCACCACGTTGTTCGTCTGCATATTGATGTCATGCTGCACCCACACGATTTTTGTGACGTCGTTCTGGTTCATCGGTCGTGGTCTGCCAATTGATGGGCCTGACCTGGGCAAGATTTTCGTGGTCGGACCGATGGGTCTCGCCGCGGCCGCGATGCCGCTAACTCCCGGCGGATTGGGCGTTTTCGAGACGGCGCTGGACGCCCTGTACGTGCAAGTGGGATCGCCGAAGAACACCGGCGTCCTGGTCGCGCTGACGTACCGCGTGATGACCTACGTCATGGCGGCCATCGGCGCCGTGTACTATGTGAGCGCCCGTCGCACTGTGTCCGAGGCCATGCACGAGGCCGAGGAACTTGACGACGAGCCTGAGGACGAAGCCCGTTCACCCGTTTCGTAACATTTCAGATCGCCCGCGCTATGCCCAAGCCGTTGAACATCGCCGTCCTCATCTCAGGCTCCGGGCGGACGCTGAAGAACTTTCTCGACCTGGCCGCGGACGGGCGCTTGCCGGTCTCGGTTCGCCTTGTCGTTTCAAGTTCCGCGAAAGCTGGCGGACTGAAATTCGCCCGCGATGCCGATGTTCCGACCGCCGTGTTCGATCGGCGAAAGTTCGCGACCGACCGCGACTACGGCGACGCCATCTTCAGCGCCTGTCGTGACGCAGGCGTCGACATCGTGGTGATGGCTGGCTTCTTGAAGCTCGCGCCCGTACCAGACGACTTCGTCGGCCGCGTGTTCAACATTCATCCGTCGCTCATCCCCGCGTTCTGCGGCCACGGGATGTACGGCCGTCGCGTCCACGAGGCCGTCCTTGCCCAGGGCGCCAAAGTCACGGGCGTCACGGTCCATTTCGTCGACAATCTTTACGACAACGGGCCGATCATTTGGCAGCAGCCGGTCCCCGTCTTCGACGACGACACGCCCGACACGCTCGCGGCGCGGGTTTTCGAGATCGAGAAGGAAGCCTTTCCCCACGTCCTGCGGCTGCTGGCCGCCGGCCGCGTGCAACTCCAAGGCGGTCGGGTCTCGATCAGCCGGCCCGGCACCATGGCGTCAGGCCCCTTAGAGTAGCTGGCAGCTGTAAGTGGCTACGTAGCCACATCTTAAGATCGACTCCGGTCGCGGCACTGCCTCAAGCAGAGATTGCGGGGATGCGCATGTCGTGACGTATTGTGAGAGATTTCTTTCACCATTATGATTGCTACGGCTAAGTAAATGCATCATAATGCTCGACAGCGGGCATTTCCGCTCATTGGACGGAGTTGCTCATGCCCCCCAACAAGCGTCGGACTCGCCTGTTAGAACTCGTGCGGCGGCAAGGATATGCCCCCCTGCCCGAGCTCGCCAAAACCTTGCAGGTCAGCGAGTCGACGATTCGCCGCGACCTAGCTCACCTGGAACGCGACGGCGCCGCCCAGCGAACTCACGGCGGAGCGTTTTACACGGGTCCCTCGCCGAACGTACCGCATTTTGAACTTCGCCAAAGCACGCAGTGGGATAAGAAACGAGCGATCGCCCGAGCAACGGTCGCACTCATCGAGGACTACAGCGCCGTGCTGCTCGACGGCGGTAGCACAACTTACGAGGTCGCACGGCTGCTCGTCGGCCGTCCGCTGCAGATCGTGACCAACTCGCTGCCCGTGGCAACGCTGTTCACCGCGACGCCGGGGGCCGACCTGATTGTCGTGGGCGGTTACGTCCACTCGCCGTCAGGCACGATGCAGGGGCCGCATGCCGAGCAGTTGATTCGATCGCTCAACGTAAGGCGAGCGATCATCAGTTCGGCGGGCGTCAATGATCGAGGACTCTTCAACAGCAACATGCTCACCGCGTCCGCCGAGCAGGCCATGATCGAGGCGGCCGAGCAGGTGATCGCCGTGATCGACAGCACGAAGTTCGGCCACCACGCACTCGCCCATGTTTGCACGATCGGCCGCATCAACCAATTCATCGTTGACGACGAACTCGCCCCCGAGTGGCAACAGAAACTCATCGACGCCGGTTCCCAGCTCACGCTCGCTCCGCGTGTGGAAAGCGACCTGCCGGCGACTGACGAAATCAAAGCATCATGACGACGCTCCCACAGATCGACCGCAAGCGCCTGGAAGACATCGTCCGCCGCGTCGTTCGGCAGCAATACGCTCTGCCCACCGGCAAGAGCGCGACTGGTGAACCAAAGCTGGTCGTCAGCATCTCCGCCCGGCATGTGCACCTAACCCAAGAGCACGTGGAGCGGCTGTTCGGCCCCGGGCAAACGCTCACGCCCGAAAAAGACCTGTACCAGGACGGCTTCTACGCCGCGGCCCAGACCGTGATGATCGTGGGCCCCCGCCGGCGGATGCTGCCCAACGTCCGCGTGCTAGGCCCGATTCGCGACTACAGCCAGGTGGAACTCGCCTTCACCGACGGCATCTCGCTCGGCATCGACCTCCCCGTTCGCGCCAGCGGCAAGATCGCGGGCACGCCCGGCTGCGTGCTCGTGGGTCCCGCGGGCGTCGTCGAACTGCACGAAGGCGTCATCCGCGCCGAGCGCCACGTTCACATGAGCCTCGCCGACGCCGACCGCTACGGCGTGAAAAACGGCGACCGTATGAAGCTTCGCATCGAAGGCACATGCACGACGGTGTTCGAGGACCTTCTCGTTCGGGCCGACGCCACGAGCAAACTGGAGGTGCACATCGATACCGACGAAGGCAACGCCGTGGACCTCGATCACGCAACGAAAGTCGAACTGCAAACGCAGGGCGCTTGCAAATGTAAACACTAACGCTCACACCTTGGCACAAACATCTAGCTACTCTTTTTCACGGAAAGGCGCCCACGATGGCAAAAGTTAATGAAGCACTCGGCATGATTGAGACCAAAGGGTTTGTCACCCTGGTCGAAGCGACCGACGCCATGCTCAAAGCGGCGAACGTTGAATTCGTCGCTTGGGACAAGGTCGGCTCCGGCCTCGCGACCGCGATCGTCACCGGCGACGTCGCCGCCGTGAAGGCCGCCACCGACGCAGGCGCCGCCGCGGCCGGACGCATCGGCGAAGTCGTCAGCGTGCAAGTTCTCGCCCGCCCGCACGACGACGTCGATTCGATCCTGAAGACCAAGAAGGCCACGAAGTAAACGCCGCTCTTCCTGTTTAGCCGCGACGCGAAGCCTGTCCGCAGGCGCAGCGGAGCGCGTCAGCACCACAACTCAAGCACCCACTCCTACAAGGATTCACTCACATGCAACCCGCCATCGGACTTGTTGAAACCAAAGGCCTGGTCCCGCTCATCGAGGCGACCGACGCCATGGCCAAAGCCGCCAACGTGAAGGTCGAGAAGCGCATCGACCTGGGCGGCGCCTACTGCACGGTTGTCGTCAGCGGTGATGTCGGCAGCGTTCGCGCGGCCGTCGAGGCCGGAGCCGCCGCCGCGGCGAATTCGCTGATCGCCAGCCATATCATTCCGCGCCCGTCGGATGGCGTCGTCGCCGCGTACCTTAGCTAGCCTTTGCTCACAAATTCCTCCGGCTCCCTCCCCCTGGAGGGGAGGGCTGGGGAGGGGGGCGAAGCGGGTCCACGCTTCCCCCCCCCGACCAGACCCTCCCCCAAACCGGGGGGGGGGCCGAAGGGGGTAGGGAGA
>JANOIK010000917.1:0-3322 GCA_031407585.1 Planctomycetota bacterium
CGTCCGCACTTTCGAGCACCCCGTCGTCGACCGAATCCTGTGCATCGGCCTGCAGTGCTTCGTCCAGAACAGGCGCGAACGTGCCTCGACCCTCCGACCCACGCGGCGCGCTTGTCGCACGCGCCGGCGGAGGAGTCTGCAGCAGCGAGTCGATCATCGGGCCTGCCATGAAACTCACATCTCCAAAAAAATGCGGCGCCAAATCGCGCCGCGTGCGCTTCCGCGCGGCTATTTGTCTTCCGCCTTGAGTTGCTGCAGCGCTTCGAGCTGCTCGCTGATCTTCGCCTTCGCTGGATTGTCGTCCAGCATGTTAGCGAAGACTTGGTGCAACATCACAATGTCTTCGGGAGTGTCAAACGTGCGTAGAATTTCACGGCGGCTTCGCTCCTTCATACTGCCAAGGAGCTTGACCACCAGATTGACGTCGCCTTCTTGGATGTATTTCACCAGCAGCGGCTTGGCTTGCTTCTTCGGAATGAGGGCTTCGAGATTCGCCCGCACGTTACCCAAATCTGAGTTCGTCAGTTCTTCCTGCTGCTGCGTCAAGAAGGTTTCGACTGCCGTCCGCAGCTCGTCATAGCGCTCGCGGGCGGCGGTCACGCGGTCGACCTGGTACTGGAACTGCACGAGCGAGTCGGAGAGCTGCTTCTGTTTGGCGTCGAACCGTAGCGTCGCGGCCTGCATTTGCCCTTGCTGCGAGGCGAACGACGCTTCCTCGGGCGGCGTTTCCTCGACGGTTGCCTCGCCTTCCTTGGCAATCTCGTCCAGGTCGAGCCCGTGCAGCGTCGCCATGATGCGAAACATCTTTTCGTCGTCGAGCTTGCCGCTGTGCCGCAGGTAGCCGTAGCCCAGCGCGGCGGAAATGACCGTGCCGACGCACAGGTAGGCCACCAACGGCAGCATGAGGCGAGTGAGTGCTCTCATCGGTTCGTCGCCTCCCATCGCACGCCGGCGATTTCATCGAACTGTTTGGCCTCGCGAGCGGCTTGGGCGGCCGCGTGTTGGCCGGCGCGTCGTTCGCGGAGCTTGTCGAGCACGCGCACCTGGCGGTCGGCCTCGACCACCGCCTGCCGCCGCACTTCGACTTCCTCGGCCAGCTTCGCGGACTGCTCGGCCAACGTGCGGCTTTGGGCCTCGAGCAGCAGTTGGTAGCGCTGCGACTCGAGCAACTGCGTCACATCCAGCGACCCTGTCGCCAGCAACCCCCGGCGCGAGACGTTGAGCCGCGCGGCTTCGGCCGCGACGGTCGCTCGCTGATCGGTGAGAATCTGCTCCGCTTGCATCGCTTCGGCCAGGCGCACGCGCAGCTCGTCGCGATTCATCTCGCGCAAGCGGTGGAGCGTTTCGAGGCGGAAGCGAAATCGTGCCATGCAGAAAAACCTCTGTTCCCCTCCCCTCGGCGGGGAGGGGTTAGGGGAGGGGGGATGCCCTATGTACCCGTGTCGTGTTCTTTCCGTGTACCTACTTCGACCCCCTCCCCAGCCCTCCCCTCAAGGGGGGAGGGAGCCGGAAGGGGGGTGTTGTTACGCCCTCTTAATAACCGTTGGTCTCTTCTTGCCCGGCGCCGTCGCTTGCGCGGGCGCCTTGATCACGGCCGGCGCCGGCGCGACGGGGACGGTCGCCGCGGTCATTGCCTGCCGTGCCTGGCAATTTGCCGCGAGCGTCACCAAATCCTTGCGCACCTGCTCGAGCGTCACGCGCTCCTCGACCTGCTGCCGTAGGTGTCCGTTGATCGCGTCGCGCATTTCCACCGCCGCGTCGAGCGTGCGATTGGCCCCCTTGCGGTAGGCCCCGATCGACACGAGGTCTTCATTCTCCGCGTATACAGAAAGCAGCTCGCGCACTGTCTGCCGCGCCTTTTTCTCCTCGGGCGACGACAGGTCGTTCGCCAACCGGCTGATGCTGGCGAGCACGTCGATGGCCGGGTAGTGGCCGCGCTCGGCGAGCCGGCGGGACAGCCACACGTGGCCGTCGAGCAGACCTCGCACGACGTCGGCGATGGGTTCGTTTTCGTCGTCGCCCTCGACCAGCACCGAGTAGAACGCTGTGATGCTGCCCTGGGCCGTGCGGCCGGCGCGTTCGACTAAGCGCGGAAGCATGGCGAATGTCGACGGCGGGAAGCCGCGCGTCGTCGGCGGTTCGCCGGCGGCGAGGCCTATCTCTCGCTGGGCGAGCGCGAATCGCGTCACCGAGTCCATCACCAGCAGCACGTTTTTACCGCTGTCGCGGAAGTACTCGGCAATCGTCGTCGCGGCGTAAGCGGCTCGCACGCGCAGCGGCGCCGGCTCGTTGCTGGTCGCCACCACGACCACGCTGCGTGCGAGGCCCTCGGGGCCCAGCTCGCGCTCGATGAAGTCGTTCACCTCGCGGCCGCGTTCGCCGACCAGGGCGATCACGGCCACGTCGGCCGTCGTATACTTGGCCATCATGCCAATGAGCACGCTTTTGCCGACGCCCGAGCCGGCGAAGATCCCCAGCCGTTGGCCGCGTCCGCAGGTCAGCATGCCGTCGATCGCCCGCACGCCGGTGCCCAGGGGCAGTTCGATGCGCGGCCGTTGCGTGGCCGGCGTTGGCGGCGGCTCGATCGCGGCGCGAATGCTGGCGCGCGGCTCGGCACGGCCGTCGATCGCTCGCCCGCGCGCGTCGATCACTCGGCCCAAGAGTTCCGGTCCCACGCGGAGCGTCCGCCCCGTCGCGATGAGTCGCACGGGACTGCCGCGGCGCACGCCTTCCATGTTCGCCAGCGGAATCACGAGCGTGTGTTCGCCGCGAAAGCCAATGACCTCGGCCTCGACGTCATCGGCGCCGGGCCGACTGATGCCCACGAGCGCTCCGACCGGCGCGGGCATGCCCGCGATCGTCGCGGTCAGGCCGGCCGTCTCCACGACGCTGCCGGCAAGCCCGGCGAGAATCGCGCCATCGAGATGTGAGGGGAGGGCGGTCATTTGTCAGGAGGCAGGAGACAGGGGTCAGGAATTAACCGTTTAGCCGCGACGCGGAGGTCCGCCGCAGCGGAGCGCGGTTCGGTCAGGCGTTAGGTAAAGTTGCTAATTCATCTCCTCCGTAAACCGTTCCAGCTGGGCTTCGAGCTGCATGTCGACGGCGCCGAATTCCGTGGTCACGCGGCATCCGCCGGCGGTGATCGATTCGTTGGCGACGACGCGGACCTCCGCAGTTGGGTGCATCGCGGTGGCGAGCTGCGACGCTTGGCGTTCCATCGCCTGATGGTCGCCAGGGTGGAGGTGAATCACGATCTCGCCGCTGCCGATGACCAGCTCCAGCGCCTCGCGCAGCCAGGTCGCGCTGATCTCGGGCCGTCGCG
>JANOIK010000957.1:0-1944 GCA_031407585.1 Planctomycetota bacterium
CGAGGATCACCAGGTCGACGCCGCTGTCGATGCACTGTTGGTCGGCGTCGAAGCCGACGAACTGCCGCTCGGGCGCCACGTCGACGCGGCTGCCCTCGAGCAGCGGATTGCTGCCCGTGCCTTCCTTGACGGTGTCGCCGATGAAGGAGAGAGCCTGCTCGATGCGGTCGGGGAAGGCGTCGGCCATCGCCCACAGCGTGACCTTGCCTTTGGTTTGCAGGGCCTGAAGGGCGGCGTCGGTGCCGCGGCCGCCGCAGCCGATGACGCCGATTTTTACTTCATCGTCGCCGCCGGCGTAGGCCGAGCGGGCGATGCGAGGGTTCGTGCCGAGGACGATGCCCCCGGCGACGAGGGCCGCGGCGCCCTGGATGAACTGCCGGCGCGACGGGCTGACGCTTGAATTGGCGGCGGACTGCGGATTGGAATCGGGGGGCAACATGGCGAGCCTCCGGGGGAGCGAATGAGAGTGAGTTGAGAAAAGTGTTCGGAATCTTTCACCACGACGGCACGACGAGCACGACGAGGGAGAAGAGGTTTTAAACCGCTGATGAACGCTGATAAACGCTAAAAAGAGTCGGAGATGAGAGGCGGGTGATCGATGTCTTTCCTATGAGCGAAGATCAGCGTTTGTTAGCGGTTAGCTTTTACTGTTCGTCGCTGAGTTTGTTCGCGGCTTCGATCGCGGCGGGCAGCGAGGGGTCGGCGAAGCCCAGGGCGCCGCGTCCGCCGTCGAGCCGGATTTTTACGTCGCGGCGGATCGCGGGGACGTCCGCTTCCCACGCGCGCTGCTTGTCGTCGTCGGTGAGCGGCGCGAGCGGCCGCACGATTCGCATGCCGACGCCGAGCGCCGGCTCCTCAGTATACCACCACGGGCTGTGGGGCGAATTCGGGTCGGAGAGCTTCCACTCGTTCTCTTCAGATGGCTGCCGGGCGGCGCTGCGAAGGGCCTCCGGCACGTCGATCCAGCTGCCGCCGCGGATCACGCGCGGGTAGAGCGCCGTCGGCCACGCGATGGCGTCCGCCGACGCGAGGGGGCCAGCGCTCGCAAGCTTCGCCAGCTCCGCGTAGCGACCCGCGCTGTACGCATCGAGCGTCCACTCGGCGACGTTGCCGTGCATGTCGTACAGGCCCCAGGGGTTCGGCTCTTTCGTGCCGACGGCGTGGAGTTGGTACTCCGCATTGCCGTCGAACCAGGCGTGGCGACCGAGCTGCTCGGGGTCGTCGCCAAACGAGTAGGCCGTGGTTGTACCGGCTCGCGCCGCGTACTCCCATTCAACCTCCGAAGGCAGGCGATAGTTTCGCCCCGTGACGCCGCTGAGCCACTTTGTGTACTGCCGAGCGGCGAAGGGGGTCATCGTCACGGCGGGCTGGTTCTCGTCCTGGCCGGCGCTGTAGGTCTGCTCGGGCTCGTACAGCGGCGTGGGGCAGGTGACGCCGTCGAGATCGTTCAGGTCCGCGTCGCTGCCGATGCGGGCGTGGTCGAGCACGAGCTTCCAGGACGCGGCGGTTTCGATTGAGTCTGCGGGCGCCGCAGTGTCCGCGCTCAGCGAGAGCTGCTCGAGCCGCTTGAACGCTTCGTACATTTCCATATAGGCGTGGTACTCGGCCCAGGTGACCTCGCACCGGCCGATCCAGTAGGGCGCAACGGCGACCTTGACCTGCGGGCCTTCGTCCTCGCGGCGGTCAGCTTCGGACGCGGGGCTGCCGAGCGCGAACTCGCCGCCGACGATGGGGATCATTTCGAAGGTGACTTCGGTTCCGGGAATGGTTTCCGTGTAGGGAACCATGAAGCGGCCGTCGACCGCGACGCTTGGACCTTGAGCTGGCGCATCGGCCGCGAACCCTTGCTCTGATTCGGCCGCGGCGGCGTTATCAAAAGCAATCGCCAGTAGTGCGGCCAGAATGAGGGCCCGCCAAAGCGGCTGCGGCGGATGCGGCGCGGTC
>JANOIK010001016.1:0-1890 GCA_031407585.1 Planctomycetota bacterium
TTGCTAGCACTTCACACTTGCCACAAGGTGTTGTGTGCTAGCGACTTACAAAAACCACAAATTCGGTTTGACGCCTCGCCGGAACGGAGTAAGATCGGCTCCCTTCGCTCCGCTACATAGAGTGTCCAAGTGGGCATCAAGCACAATATATAGTGGAAAGTTGACAGAAAGCCGGACTTTTCCGCAGGTTTTCTAACGCCGCTCCCAAAATCTAGTGCGACCGCCGGCAACGAATGCCGATGGGAACCTTTGGTTGCGTGAACGATTGTATACGGTAGGATGCCCTTCTGACTAGAATTGAAACAGGAGGTTTGAAATGGCGATGGCTGATGCGCTTACCCAACGTCCCGCGTCTCACGGTTCCGCCCCGTCCGCTCGCCCGGCTCGCGCCGCTGGCGCCAAGCGATTCCACGGCCGACTGAAGATCGACGCCACGTTCTGCCCCACCGACGTCGCCGACCCGTTCGACACCGTCCAGTGGGAAGTGCGCAGCGCCGCCATCAAAGGCGAGAACGGCGAAGTGCTGTTCGAGCAGACCAACTGCGAGGTCCCCTCGTTCTGGTCGCAGCTCGCCACCAACGTCATCTGCAGCAAGTACTTTTACGGCGAAGTCGGCACGACCGAGCGCGAATACAGTGTCCGCCAACTCATCCACCGCGTGGTCCGCACGATCACCGACTGGGGCCTCGAAGACGGCTACTTCGCCAGCGCTGAAGACGGCGAGCGGTTCTACCGCGATCTCTCGTGGCTCTGCCTGCACCAGCACGGCGCCTTCAACTCGCCCGTGTGGTTCAACGTCGGCCTGTTCCACCAGTACGGCGTCACCGGCTCGAAGTGCAACTGGCGGTGGGACGCCGCGACGCGCACCGTCGTGCAGCCCGAGAATCCGTACGCCTATCCGCAGGGCTCGGCGTGTTTCATCCAGCACGTCGACGACAACATGGAAGACATCATGGAGCTCGCCCGCAGCGAGGCCATGCTGTTCAAGTTCGGCAGCGGCACCGGCACCGACCTCAGCACGCTCCGCTCGCATCGCGAGAAGCTGGCCGGCGGCGGTAAGCCCTCGGGCCCGCTCTCGTTCATGCGCGTCTACGACCAGGTCGCCGCGGTCGTGAAGAGTGGCGGCAAGACCCGTCGCGCCGCCAAGATGCAGAGCATCAAGGTCTGGCACCCGGACGTCATGGAATTCATCGAGTGCAAGTGGAAGGAAGAGCAGAAGGCCCGCTGCCTCATCGAAAAGGGCGGCTACGAGTCGAACTTCAACGGCGAAGCCTACAGCTCCATCATGTTCCAGAACGCGAACCTCTCGGTGCGGGTCACCGATGACTTCATGCAAGCCGTCGAGAAGGGCGAGACTTGGACCACCCGCTGGGTGACCGACAACACCAAGGCCGGCCCCGCTTGGCCCGCTCGCGACGTGCTCAACCGCATGGCCGACTGTGCGTGGCACTGCGGCGATCCCGGCGTGCAGTACGACACGACCATCAACAACTGGCACACCTGCCCCAACAGCGGGCGGATCAACGCCAGCAATCCGTGTAGCGAGTACATGTTCCTCGACGACACGGCCTGCAACCTGGCGAGCATCAACCTCATGAAGTTCCGCGTGGCGTCGAAAGACGGCGCCGCGGCCACGTTCGATGCCGAGCGGTTCAAGGCCGCGTGCCGCGTGTACTTCATCGCCCAGGAAATCCTGGTCGACCACGCCAGTTACCCGACGCAGGACATCGCCCGCAATAGCCACCTGTTCCGCCCGCTGGGCCTCGGCTACTCGAACCTGGGCAGCCTGCTGATGTCCAACGGCATGGCGTACGATTCGGACTCCGGCCGCGGCGTCTGCGGCGCCATGACCGCCCTGCTCCACGGCGCCGCCAACCTCACCAGCGCTGA
>JANOIK010001035.1:0-1530 GCA_031407585.1 Planctomycetota bacterium
CAGGGCGAGTACCGCGACGCGGCCCGCACGTTCAACCGCGGCCTCTCGAGCGCGGTCAAAACGCTTGGCCCCAACGGCCAGATTCGTTGGATCGATTCGATCTGCTACCACGCCATGCTAGGCGAGACGCTTTATCACGCAGGGCAGCCGGCCGAGGCACTGGAGCAGTTCAACCTCGCGGCCTCGCTGTACCTTCAGTACCCGCGGTGGATGCTGCGAATTCAATACGACTCGGCGCCCCGGCCGCAACCGAACCTGGCACGCAACAATATTCCCTGGGGCGCGAGCGGCCGGACGGCGACGCCTGCTGATATTCCCGAAACGATGCCCGTCGCCCAGGGCATCGTCGACAACACCGAGACCGTGCGCGCCGGCGGCGTCATCCAGCAGGCGGAGCTGTGGCCGGTCAATGTCGTCGAGATCGTGCGCTGCACGGCGCTCGCGATTCGCCGCCGCAACGAGCTGCTCGGTCCGCTCGGTCCCTTCGATCCGATTTCAAAGAACCTTGTCCTCACGCTCGCCCGCGGCGGAGCCCCGCCCAACCATTGGCTCAGCGCGTGGGTCGACGTCCAGCGCGGGGTCGCCCCCGCCGGCGTCGGCGAAACCGCGCAGGCCCTGCAGTTTCTCGAAAGCGGATCGCTGCTGGCCGGCAGCTTCGACCACCCGCTCACCGCCATGGCCCTGTTGGAGCAGGGACGGCTGGCTCTCGACGCCGGCGAGTACGACGCCGCGGCGGAACTGATCGCCGAGGCGAGCTACTCGGGCTACATCTATGAAGACGCCGGCGTCATCGACGAGGCGTTTCGCTGGGGAGCGATCAACCACATCGCCAGCGGCGCCAGCGGCGTGCAGCCCGCGTTTCCGCTCGCCGCGGAATGGGCTCGCCGGCAGCGGTTCCGCCACATCGCCGCGCGCATCAACCTGGCGATCGCCGACCAGCTCATGACGAGCGACGAATGGGATAGCGCCACCGCTGCCCTCGCCGCGGGCGAGTCGCTGCTGGGCGACGCTCGCAACGGCATCCTCGGCAATCGCGCGATGTTCCTGGAGGCCAAGCTCGACTTCCACGCCGGCCGCGAGAGCGCCGTCGCCAAGCTCGACTCCGCGATCCAGGGCCAGATGGCCATCTCGCTCGTTAACTTCCAGATCGGGCTGGCCAACTCGATGTTCGACTCGCAGTCGCTCTCGTTGCGGTCGGCGCCGGACGTGTACGATCTGCTGCTCGCGGATCCGACGCCCGCCGATGCTTTGCTGCGACTGTTTGAGACGCTCGCCGTCATGCAGACGCCGCACGACGGCGCGTTCGAGCGCTGGCTGGTCGCGGCGATCGAGCGCGGCAACATGGGCGCCACGATCGAGGTGACCGACCGTGCCAAGCGCCGGCGATTCCACAACTCCATGCCCTGGGGCGGCCGGCTCACGGCGCTGCGCAATCTGCTCTCCGCGCCGGTCGCCTCGCTCACGCTGCCGCAGCAGCAACAGCGCAACGACTTGCTGGGCCGCTTCGCCGATTTCGCACAGGCGTCGGCC
>JANOIK010001069.1:0-1887 GCA_031407585.1 Planctomycetota bacterium
GTTCAACCGACTGAAGCCCAGGTGCGCTTGGCTCAAAAAATCGCGCAGCTCGAACTGCTGCAGGCGGATGTGGACGCGCTCCGCGAGGCGACGGGAACGCCGCGGCAATTTGTGATCCATATCGAGATGCTGGAAGTCAACAACACGAAGATGCGCGAGCTGGGATTCGATTTCGCCAAATTCACGCCCAACGGAGTCATTCCGGCGTCGTTTGAAATCCAGACTCTCGGAGATTCCAGCGATGCCGCGCAGATGATCGCTGCTCTGAAGCAGAACAGTCTTGCTCGTCCGCTGAGTAATCCTACGATCGTCGTCACCAGTGGAAAGCCGGCGTCGTTTCTTATAGGCGGCCAGTTGCCGATGCCCGCGGCGCCTGGGTCCGATGCGGCGGTGACTTACAAGGATTTTGGCACGAGCGTTGACGTGCGGGCAGAGTCGTTGGGGCAGAATCGCGTGCGGCTTGAGCTCAGCCCAAAGTTCAGCGAGATCGACGAGACTCACTCGATCGAGATCGAGGGCCAGCATATGCCCTCGCTGCGCGTCAGGCAGTTCAGCACGGGTTGCGAGATGAATGTTGGCCAGACCGTGGCGTTCGGCGGCCTGACGCAGGAGCGAGTGGAGTCGGTGAAGCACGTTGACGGCCGCGTCGAAGAGCGAACGATCGAGATCGCCACATGGTGCGTCGTGCGGGTAGAGCCTGCAGAGCCGATGGATCCGCATAAAAAATAGTCGGCGACTCCCGGTGAACGAAAACTACGCAAATCGCGGAAAAACTTCTTCGCGCGGCGTTACGGCGTTGGCGCGACGACCGAAACTCCTTCGGCCTCGAACCGCTTAAAGTTCCGCACGTTGAGCGTGAGGATGCTCTCAACCTTCCACGTGAGCATCATGGCCACCAGCCGTGCGTCGTGAACTTGTTTGCCAACGACGCCGTACTTTGTCAGCAATTGGCGAAATTCCGCCGCTAGGTTCTCACGTTCTGGTAGGACAGAACAGATAGGCTCGATCGTCCGCTCAAAGAGGCCGGCGACAACGACTGGAGAAATCTCCAATCCGTTGCTTGCCTTCGGTCGAGTGGCGACGTTCCAGAATTCAGCGATGTTCTGGGAAGTGATGTGCAAGTCAATCCGCTGGTTGCCGAGGTTGCCGACAACTTCCTCAACCAACTCGTGTTGAGAATCGTGCTCATCGACAAGGCGGAGCAGAATACCAGTGTCAAGTAGCACGGACATCAGTCGTGGTCGCTATAGATGTCTTCGCGCGAGAAATCAGGCGGCAACGATCCGACATGCACCGCATTCTCCGCAAGTATGCGATGAAGCTCCGCCGAGGTAAATCGCGGCGACTTCGGGCGGCTAGCCAGAATCTCCGCCTTATCCTCGTCGCGCGATGGGACGATGATGACGCTGACATCCGTATTATTGGGGATGCCTAACGGCTGTGGGAGATGCAGCGCCCCGTCGCGGTAGGTGGCTTGGGTATGAATGGTCATACCGTAATTCTAGCTGATCGCCCGCCGGAACGCCAAATCAAGTCGTTCCCGTGAACCGCGCGAACACTTCCTTCGCGTGCCACTTGAGCATTGTCACGTGGCCGGCATTGGGGTCGATGATCAGCTCGCTCCCCGCGAGTTGTTGGTGGAAGTAACGGCCCGCGGCGGGCGGGGCAATGGGGTCGCAGCCGCCTTGCCAGATCGAGGTGGAAAACGGCGGCAACTCGCACAGGCGAAAGCCCCAGTCGAGCGCCAGCCGGTGGATGGCGTACATCACCTGGCCGGCGCCGCAGCGCGTCGCGGCAAGCAGGTTCGCGTGGAAGCCGCGGTAGTTGACCGGATCGCCGAAGATCAACCGCTGATCCGACGCCGCCGTTTCGCTCACGATGCGGTGG
>JANOIK010001083.1:0-5633 GCA_031407585.1 Planctomycetota bacterium
ACACGCGCGATCGCTGGCAACGCTCGGTTCGTTTGCGGCATGGCCGTTCCAAGAATTACCGCTCTATTGACCGAGCCATCGGGAACGCACTTCAGGGGAACTCTGGGTGAGAATTCGTTTTCTCGCTGGTTTTGCTGGAAACCCCTGCTTAGAATGAAGTTAGCGATATCGGACTCAGGCGGCGCGTTGGAGCGCCCGCGCAACCTTGCGCTGGCGGCCCGTTCCGTTCTGCCGATGGCGCTGTCGAGTCTCCGATCGGGTGATGCTGCCGCGTCCTACCTGGCGGCGTCCATGATCCGTGCGAAAATCTCCGCGCACGTGCCTAGCCTTTGGGCACGCGGTGCGGCGCACGAGCGCGTTCGGCGTTAACGCCGAGCCGCTGGCGAGCACTCGGCGAGCAGACTTGCCGAGGCAATGCTTTTGAGCGAACGGCCTTCCAACGAGGGACTACGCGCATGTCGATGGGCGAGATCAGCGGACTCAATTCCAGCGTGCTGGTGCTCAATCGCCATTACATGGCGGTGCACGTCGTCAACGTTCGTCGGGCGTTCGGCCTGCTGGTCAACCGGCTCGCGGAAGTCATCCACATCGAGGACGGGCAGTTCACGAACCACGACTTCGACTCGTGGCGCGCGGTAAGCGAGCTGCGGGCGTCGTTCAAAGAGCGCTCGCCCCACGAAGATTGGGTGCGAAGCGTGTGCTTCGAGATCCGCGTCCCTCGCGTGCTCCGACTACTGCACTACGACCGGCTGCCTAAGCAGCGCGTGCGCCTCAACCGCCGCAACATTTTCGCCCGCGATGCGAACCAGTGTCAGTACTGCGGCAAGCGGTTCGTCACCAGCGAGTTGAGCCTGGACCACATTCTGCCCACGTGCCGCGGCGGCGGAACGAGCTGGGAGAATCTGGTATGCGCGTGCGTGAAGTGCAACGTGCGCAAGGGCGGCCGCACGCCGACCGAGGCAGGCATGAAGCTAATCCGCCCGCCGGTGCGCCCCAAGAGCAGCCCCACGCTCACCGTAAAGCTCGGCAACCCGAAGTACGCCAGCTGGAAGACGTTTCTCGACAACGCCTATTGGTCGGTGGATCTGAAGTAGCGAGTACCCGGCGCGGCTTCAGGCCCCGTGCGAAAAGGGTAAGCGGTTTTAAGAGCCGCTGTTGCCCGAGCCGCTGCCGGAATTGCCGTTGCCATTTCCGTTGCCATTTCCATTTCCGTTGCCATTTCCGTTGCCATTGCCGTTGCCATTGCCCTGCACTCCGTCGTTGCGGGTCCTTTCGGTGGCCGCCTCCTCTTTCTTGCCTTCGCGCTGCAGGGTCACGCTCTTGAAGACCTGTTTGCCGAGGAAGATGCGCGACAGTCCATAACCGTTGCGCAAGCTGACGGGCACCGTAAGATTCACGGTGACCTGCGTGGTGTCGTCCACAATATCCGCCGGTTCAAGCATCACCGAGGCGTCGACGACGCCAACAGCGTTTAGCTCTTCCAGGGCCTTGAGCCGAACCTCGGACGCGGTGGCGCCGGGCACGATGCTCTGGCGCGCGGCCTCTGTGGCAGCGATTGATGCCGTATGAACAAGCATGTTGGCGCGGCTGAACTCGATTGCGCCGAGAACGAGCGCGAACAAAATGGGGGCCGTTAGGGCAAATTCCACCGTCGTCGCGCCCCGGCGGGATGCAATCGATCGGTTAGGCGCGCACCGTCCGGGGAAAGCTTTCATGGAGTCGGTCCTATTCGGTGAGTTGCGCGGTTTGAGCGGCAAGGTTCCGGAAAACGCTGCGAAGTGACGCGGCGCTTGCCGCATGAAAGTGCTGCCCGCCGCAAGCCTCGGCGACGTCGCGCATGGTCGCCTGGTTGGCGGAGTTGCTGAACGTGATGGTGTGGACCGTCACGCCCGCGGCGGCGCAATCGTCGGCAGCATCCATCGCGCTGCCAACATTTTCGTTCCCGTCCGTCAGCAGGATCATCACCTTTTCCGCACTCGCGCGGTTATAGCGCGCGTCCAAGAGTGCAGCGAGTCCCGTGCGCATTCCGGCTTCGATGTAGGTGTTGCCATTCCACACGCTGCTGGAAAGGCGATCAATCTGTTGCGTAATGGACGTAAGATTGCTGTCCAAACGCCGGTCCAAGGTACTGGCCAGGCTCGACGCTCCGCACAGCGGCGGACGCAATTGGCTCAGATCACTGGAATACGTCGCGAGCGCAACGCGCTCGTCGGCGTCGGTGTTTGTCAACTCTTCAATGAAGATACGCACCGCGCCGTCCAGTATCATCCAGCGGCTGCGGGCATCCGGCGCCCGGCAGCAGCGCGGGTCGTTCGTTGGCATATTGCCGTCCTCGTCCAAGCCCTTTTTCATCGACGAGGATCGGTCGAGCACCAGGCAAACGTCGACGTTCAGGAAGCTTGCCGTTGCCCGCTGCACGGGTTGAAATGACGGCGTACCAATCAGCGCGCCAAAGAAGAGCGGCACCGCTCCGCCGGCTGACGTTCGGGTCCTCTGCGCCGTAACGCGCACCGCGTTAGCGGGGCGGCCGTTGTTCGTAAAGGTCCATTTGCCGCTGGCATTGCGGGTCGAGCGCCCCACCCTCACCTCGCTTGTGCGAAGGTTGAGCGGGCTGCCAGCCACGGTATTCTGAGCCGCAATCTGGATGGCGAAGTTGCGGGCGTCGGCCACATCGTCGTCGTTTTGCGACAGCCGGGTGGCGCCGGCGCGAGCGGCTGAATCCGCGGCGGCCTGCAACTCCATGCGCGTCGTCTGCATGTACGCCAGATCCACCGCAAACCCTAAAAAGATAAGCAGCGCCGGCAGCAGGATGGCAATCAAGGGCAGCATCGCCCCCCGCCGGGCGCGATTCGAGGGCAAGAAAAGTGCGTTCATCGTCACCCCTAACGTGTGGCTACAACTCGTCCTATGACGGATGATGGCAAGGGGAAAAAGCCGGACAGCGACATATTGGTCCGCACCGGAGCGGTAACTTCAATCGTGAAAGCAATCCCTGGCGGCGTGGCGGAAATCTCAACGCCAGCCGGCAGGATGCGAACCGACGCGGCGCGAATGCCACGGGCCGACAACACTTGCTCAGCGCGGGTCAAAATCGACGCACTCGACGCATTGGACTTCGCCAACTCGAGCGTGCCTTCGTAGGCGGCGGTCACGCACCCGTGCTTCAGGTAGATGAGATTGCACGCCTGGATCGAGCCGAATACGACCAGCGTGAGCACAGGCAGGCACACCGCAAGCTCGGTCACCGCGGCGGCGCGGCGCCCCCCGATGCGGTGAAATGCGCAGCGGCGGCGGCGTGGCGGCTTGAACACTCTGCGGCGATCCCCTGTGGCGTTACTATGGACAAAGCTATGTCCAAAACGCACATCAAGGGCCCGCGTTCGCCCGAGGCCTTACAGAAAAGCCGCGCAGCGCAACTCGTGAAATCGGGCCCCGCCGGAATAATCGCTACACGCGGCGACTTGAAATGGAAGCCACCGGCTCTGCCGGGGACTCTCAAAGCGCCAGGAACGAAGTCCACCGGCAGAGCCGGTGGCTTTGATGGAGCGGCCCCGAGCCGATCAGCCCTCGGCCAAAGGCTCTTTCTTTTCCGTGATGTTCGGCAACGTCGGAGCCAGCTCCGCGTTGAGCGCGGTGAAGTCTTTCCACTCTTCCGGCACATTGTCTTCGTGGAAAATCGCTTCGACCGGGCACTCCGGCACGCATGCTTCGCAATCGATGCATTCGTCCGGATGAATGTAAAGAATCTGCTCGCCCTCGTAGAAACACTCCACCGGGCACACGACCACGCAGTCGGTGTATTTGCACGCAAAGCAAGGTGCGCAGACAACGTGGGTCATGGCTCGTCGTTCTCCTTGGAATCCTGGGGACGCTGGGTGGATGTCGGTGCGATGCAGCCCCGGGCTTTGCAAATTCCGACTCCGGGGCCGACTAAGGCCGATCATAACAAGCCGTGCGCACAACGGGCAAGTGGTTACGCTCAAAGGCTTTTCACGCCGCAGGTACGCTCCGGCGGCCCAAGCTTAGAAATGAGATTTGGGGGTGTCAACATGAGCACACCGCGGTCGCCGCGCCCAAACCGCGGCGGCACGGTCGCAGGGCGGAACATCGCCTTGCTACGCGCGCCGTGGCTATCTAGAATCGAAAGGTGCGGCCTTTCAAGTCATCGGACGCGCGTCGCTCACACGTGGCGCCCCGTTTGCACTACTGAGGGCCGGTGCAGAGTTTGCGCTCGTCCGCGGACGCCAGAAGGGCCGACTCGATACGCCAGGGGCTCTCCCACCCAACAGGTGACTCGCAGTGGCGCTCTCCGATATTGACCGAAGCCTGCTCGACCGGTGCCTGGCGCAGAAGCCGCGCGCCTGGGAAGATTTCGTCGACCGCTTCACCGGCCTGATCATTCACGTGGTCAACCACACCGCCCGGTGCCGGTCGATCATGCTTTCCTCGGCCGACCGCGAAGACCTGACCGCCGAGGTCCTGCTCGCGATCGTGCAAAACAATTTCGCCGTCCTACGGCATTTCCGCGCCAAGAGCAGCCTGGCCACGTACCTCACGGTCGTTGCCCGCCGCGTGGTCGTGCGAAAGCTTGTTGGCAGTCGGGGGGCCACCCCTCTTAGCGAGGCAGCCGAGGCAGTGGCGGTCGAGCCCGGCGCCGAACAGCGCATCACCGACCGCGAAGAAGTCGAGCAGCTTATGGAGCAACTCGAAGACTCCGAAGCCGCAGTCGTCCGCATGTACCACCTGGAAGGCAAGACCTACCAGGAAATCAGCCGCAGCACCGGCATGCCCACCAACAGCCTGGGCCCCCTGCTCTCTCGAGCCCGCACCAAGCTGCGCAACGCGGGCGCCCACTGAGCATTAAGCCGGCGATGGCATCGCCGGTCTTCGTACGGGGTGCCATGCCCACGGCCCGGCGTGGGAATGTGAAACCACACCGAGGCATGGCCACGCCGAGCCGTGGCCTTGGCGCCCCCATCGTCAGCTTTCTATCAGTACCCCGGCCCGCGCAGATCAATCGTCCCCGCCGGCCACGCCCCGTGCCCCGGGTAGCGCATCACAATCTCATCCCAAAACGGATTGGTCTTCGGCCCTTCGGCGAGCGAGTTGATCACCGGGTTCGTCGCCAACACGGCGCCGATCTTTTCGTAGAACGGCCGCACGCGATGGCTCGTCTGGAAAAACGAGAACGGAAAGTCGCCACTGTCGACCGGCCCGAACGCCGCGCGGACGACCGCCTCGCCAAGCCCATTCCCGCGCAGGTCGGGGTCGCTGCACACTCGCGCCAGCGCCGCGATCGTCAGCTCACCCGAAGTGGTGCGAATCGCGCGCCCGAAGATCAATGAGTGGCCGACAACCTTGTTGCCGTCGCGCATCACATACGACCGCGGAGCATGCACGTCCGGCCCCGCGTAGTTCTGGCCGAAGGCGATCTGCTGCTGAGCCCGATCCTCCGCCGTCACATTCGGCTTGGGCCAGACTTTGGCCAGCAGCTCCCCAATCGCCCGCGCCTGCTCGAGCGTGAGCGTCCGTGCATCCCAGGTTTCGACGGTCGTGTTCGCCATAGCGCGCCATTGTTTCTGGATTGCCCCACCTAGGCAAGACGTTCGGAATTGGCCGCGGATGAACGGGGA
>JANOIK010001087.1:0-1826 GCA_031407585.1 Planctomycetota bacterium
ACGGGCCTCACCACGCGGCGGCTCGAAGCGCATTATCTCGCCGGCGGCGACGTGCCGCGCGTCATCAACGCCATCATTGCCGCCCAGCGCGCCGACATCGATCTGGACTTCGACCGGGCAGCGGCGATTGACCTGGCGGGACGCGACGTGCTCGACGCCGTTCGCACCAGCGTGTATCCCAAGGTGATCGACTGCCCCGACCCCGAGAAGTCCGGCCGCACGACGCTGAGCGCCGTGGCGCGCAACGGCGTGGAGCTGCAGATTCGCGCCCGGGTGACGGTGCGGACCAACTTGCAGCAGCTTATCGGCGGGGCGACCGAGGATACGATCATCGCGCGGGTGGGCGAGGGGATCATCACCTCGATCGGCTCGGCGCCCGATCACCTGACGGTCATGGAGAATCCCGACCGGATTTCCAAGGCCGTGCTGCAGCGCGGGCTCGACGCGCATACGGCGTTCGAAATCGTGTCGATCGACATCGCGGACATCGACGTGGGCGAGAATATCGGCGCCCGATTGCAGGCCGATCAGGCCGAGGCCGACATGCGGAAGGCGCAAGCGCTCGCCGAGCAACGGCGGGCCAACGCGATCGCGCTGGAGCAGGAGATGAAGGCGAAGGTGGCCGAGAACCGGGCGAACGTGCTGAAGGCCCAGGCCGAGGTGCCGATGGCGATGGCCGATGCGTTCCGGAAGGGGAACCTGGAGACCGTGGGGCGGAACGGCTCAGTGTGAGGGGTTGGCCGAAACCGGGGGCGAGCGCCCCGCGGTTGATTCGCCGGCACGCGCTAGCGTCCGGTTTCTTCGGCTTCTCAACCGTCGCTCAGCGCGTATTGAAAGCAGCGGCGGTCTATGTCCGACAATTCGGCGTCGGGATCGGCGAGTTCCCAGCGGCTGTCTTTGTAGATGAGGTTGTAGACCTTCTTCTCGACGGTCTCCGCCGCGTCGGCGATTTTGTTGGGGTCGATCGCCGGGCCGTCGTCGGTCTTTCCCGTTTGTTTCAGCCCCGCCACCGCGGCGGGCTCGAGCGACAGGGTCGTCTTGATCGTGACCTCCGCGGTCAAGCTCCCGGCTTCACCTTCGGCGGGGATGAGCCGGTGCGACGCCTGGCGGACCGAGACGACGCCCGAGCCGGGCGCCGGCGTGGCGTTCTTAAGCGCGTAGCGGAGCCGGCGCATCACGTTCTTGAGCTGGCCTTCCGGCGTGTCGCTGCCGGCGGTGACTTCCACCGGAGCCCGAACGGCGGGCTCGCAGCCGAGCACGAGTGCGACGACGGGAACTGTGAGCCATGCCGCGAGCGAAAGTGCCCGGCATTCGGCGGCCCGCTTGCTAAGAGCGCTCATACGTCCTTAATTCCCAAATTCGAAGGGATCTTCCTCGGCCGCGCCTTCCGCTTCGCCCTCGGTTGCAGCGGCGTCGCCTGCGCCGCCGTCCGGAGCGGCGGCATCGGCGGCTTCGGCGACGTCATCCTGCGTGGCTAGGTTGCCCTCTTCGGCCATCTCGGCGGCGTCTTCGATATCGGCGGCCTGGGCTTCGGCCGCTTCGGCGCTTTGCTCGCTGGCGTCGCCCAGGTCGGCCTCGTCGCTGCCCGCGGTGGGCGTGGCTTCGGCGTCGAGCGCATCGACGGCGGCGGGCGTCGCGCTCGCTTCGGCTTCTTCGGCAATCTCATCGGCGGCCGCATCCGCGACGGGCGCCGCCGGTTCGCCAAACCCATCCGGGGCGGCGGGGCCAAGTTCGAACGCATTGGCCTCGGGCGTCGCCAGCGCCGGATCGGTGGGTGCGTCCGCGGGGCTCATGCCGGGAAGCGAGCCCGCACTGGGCAATGAGGG
>JANOIK010001093.1:0-8439 GCA_031407585.1 Planctomycetota bacterium
GTCCACACTTCGTCGTACTGCTCCTCGAACATCGACGGCAGCACGCACGCGTCGACCACGGCCTGTACTTCGTCGCGCGTCGGCCAGATGTCCTTGAGAAACACCGGCTGCCCGCCGCGACCGGCGCCGAGCGGCTCGCCAGCGAAGTCGAAGTCGGTCGTCCCGGCCAGCGCATAGGCCACCACCAGCGGCGGGCTGGCAAGGTAGTTCGCCTTCACGTGCGGATTGATGCGGCCCTCGAAGTTGCGATTGCCGCTGAGCACGCCCGACACCACGAGGTCGTTTTCGTTGACCGCCCGCGCGATCGGCTCGGGCAGCGGGCCGCTGTTGCCGATGCAGGTGGTGCAGCCGTAGCCCACCGTATTGAAGCCAATTTTATCCAGATATTCCTCGAGCTTCGCCTCGCGGAAGTAGTCGGTGACCACGCGGCTGCCCGGGGCGAGGCTCGTCTTCACGTGCGGCGGCACGGTGAGCCCCTGCTCGACGGCCTTCTTCGCGACCAGCCCCGCGGCGATCATCACCGAGGGGTTGCTCGTGTTGGTGCAACTGGTGATCGCCGCGATCACCACGCTGCCGTGGCGCAGCGGAAACCGATCGCCATTGGACTGCACGTCGACGCCCGCGAAACCGGGATCAACGCCCACCGCAGCCGGCTCAGGCGTCGCGGCGCCCGGCTCGACTCGATGCCCGCCCTCCCCTTCCCAGCGGCCCGGGCCGGTGCTCTCCGGCGAGACCTTGCGGTAGACCTCCAGCAAGTCGCGCCGCCACGCCGCCTTCATCTCGGCCAGGGGAATCCGATCCTGCGGCCGCTTCGGCCCCGCGAGGCACGGCTCGACCGTCGACAGGTCGAGTTCCAGCGTCGAAGTGAACGTGGGAGCGGGCGTCGTATCGGTGCGGAACAGGCCCTGCTCCTTCGAGTACCGCTCGACCAGCTCGACCTCGGCCTTCGTGCGGCCCGTGCGGCGCAGGTAGCGTAGCGTCTCGGCGTCGATCGGGAAGAAGCCCATCGTGGCGCCGTACTCGGGCGCCATGTTGGCGATCGTCGCCCGATCGGCCAGCGACATCGTCGACACACCGTCGCCGTAGAACTCCACGAACTTGTTCACGACTTTGTGCTTCCGCAAAATCTGCGTGACGGTGAGCACGAGGTCCGTGGCCGTCGCCCCGGCGCGCAGGGCGCCGGTCAGCTTCATGCCGACGACTTCGGGCATGAGCATGTAGATGGGCTGACCGAGCATGACGCCCTCGGCCTCAATGCCGCCGACCCCCCAACCCACGACTCCCAGGGCGTCGATCATGGTCGTGTGACTATCTGTGCCCACGAGCGAGTCGGGCACCGCGACCTTCCCCGCGTGGTCGTCGCGCAGGAACACGCACTTCGCGAGGTATTCGAGATTCACCTGGTGCACGATGCCCGTCCCTGGTGGCACCACGCGGAAGTTGTTGAACGCAACCTGGCCCCAGCGTAGGAACTCGTACCGCTCGCGATTGCGGGAGAACTCCAGCTCGATGTTCAGGTCGAGTGAGTCGGCCGCGCCGTAGAAATCGACCTGCACAGAGTGGTCGATCACGAGGTCCACGGGCACGAGCGGATTGATCTTGCGCGGATCGCCGCCGAGGCGCTTCATCGCGGCGCGCATCGCAGCGAGGTCGACCACGCATGGCACGCCCGTAAAATCCTGCAGTACGACGCGAGCCGGGTTGAACGGCACTTCGACGCCCTGGTCCCCCGCTGCGAGCACGCCGCGCGTCGCGGCCCAGTTGGCGAGGCCGGTGACGTCGTTCTCGCTCACCGCGTAGCCATCGCAGTTGCGCAGGCAAGACTCGAGCAGCACGCGAATGGAAAACGGCAGGGCGTTCACCTTGGTCAGGCCGCGCTCTTCGAGCTTTGATAGCCGGTAGATGCCGGCCTTGCCCGAGCCGGTCTCGAACAGTTCGCGGGCGCCAAAGGGATCGGTTTTCAAGGTGGGTGCGGGCATGGGGCAGTCCTGGCGGGTGCACGAAAGGGGGCTGGGGGGCGCCTCGGCGCACCATTTTATCGGGCGTGACCCGTCCTGTCTGGCCCCTTTGCGACTACTTGTTGGCACGCCCAACGCGGCGTAGATTCGGTCCAGGTTGGCCGCCATCGCGACTTCTCTACTTCTCTTCCTGACATTCTCGGCAAGTTCCTGCATGCCGCCGCGCGATCCCTACGTCCTGGACCCCGCGCTGGTCGAGGACCCGCCCGAAACGCTGCGCGGCAAGCTCTCCATGCTCGGTCCGGGGTTCGTCCTTACCGCGTCGATCGTCGGCTCGGGAGAGCTGATCGCGACGACGACGCTCGGCGCCAAGGCGGGGTTCGTCGCCCTGTGGGTCATCCTGCTCAGTTGCGTCGTGAAGGTGGCGCTGCAGTTGGAGTTCGGCCGGCACACGATCCTCACGGGCGAGACGTGCCTCACGGCGTTCAATCGCATGCCGGGGTGGAAGTTTGCCGGCGCGCACTGGACCACTTGGTTCTGGCTCGCCGTGCAGCCGCTGAAGATTCTGCAAGTCGGCGGCATCGTGGGCGCGGTGGCCATGCTCATGCACATGGTCGTGCCGGCGCTGCCTGTGTGGACGTGGTGCTGGATCACCGCGGGCGTCGCGGCGGTGATGGTGGCCAGCGAGAACTATCGCTTCATCGAGCGGGCGTGCGTCTTCATGATCGTGGCGTTCACGGCGACGACGCTCGTGTCGGTCATCTCGCTCGCGTGGACCGAGTACGCCGTCACGGGCGCCCAGCTTGCCGACGGCTTCCGCGGGCAGCTTCCCGCGGGCGCCATGATGGTGCTACTCGGCGCGTTCGGGCTCACGGGCGTGGGCGGCGACGAGGTGATGCAGTACACGTACTGGCTGATCGAGAAAGGCTACGCCGCTAAGACCGGCCGCGGCGATCCGGCCGATCCGGTGTGGGCGGCGCGGGCTCGGGGCTGGATCCGCGTGATGTACTTGGATGCCCTGGCGTCGATGGCGGTTTATACGACGGTGACGGCGGCGTTCTACATTCTGGGCGCCGCGGTGCTGCACGCCCAGGGCGATGTGCCCAAGGGCGCCGCGATGATCGACACGCTGGCCGGGATGTATACCGAATCGCTTGGGCCGTGGGCGAAGGGCGTCTTTCTGGTGGGCGCCTTCTTCGTGCTGTTCTCGACCGTGTTCTCGGCCCTGGCCGCTTGGACGCGCATCTTCACGGACGCGGCGGGAATCCTCGGGCTGATCGACTTCACCAATCTCGCCGCGCGTCGCCGTACGGTGGTCGGGCTCGCGTGGTTTTTCCCGATCGCTTGGGCGTCGATTTATCTGGTCCTGGGCGAACCGGTGATGATGGTGACGCTCGGGGGCATGGCGACGGCGGCGATTCTGCTCGTCGTGGTCGTGGGCGCCATCGACTTCCGCTGGCGCCGAACGCCCGCCGAGCTGGCGCCCGGACGGCTGTACGACGGGGCGCTCGTGCTCAGCATTGCGCTGCTGGCGGCATTCTCTGCGTATACGGGGTACAAGAAATGGACGGAGCTTGCCGAACCTGCCAAATCTTTGCCTGTGGCGGCGTCCCCCGTGGCACCCGGGGCGTAACGCAGGGCGTTGCTAGGGCTTATCTGAGTAGACCAGATCAGAAACCGGGGGCTAGCGCGGGTGCGGCTGATGAGGTCGGCAATGCGCGACTCCGGTGCGCGAGTTCGGGGTTTAATTGCCAGAAAATGATCGCGCGCCGCGAAGATTTTCCGGCATAATTGCGGCGTCTGAGTAGATATATTGGGGGCTTTGCTTTTCAGGCGGTCGCCCAGGCGGTGCTCAATATCCGGATCAATCGCGGCCGACCAGCCTTGGCGGCGGCGCTTTTCTCTTTCAGGTCGAACAATACACCAGCTCATTCAGCAATCGCAAAGGGAACGAAGATGACGATCCATCGTCGACATTTCATTCAAACCACCCTCGGCGCCGCCGCCGCGATGACGGTCGCGTCCAAAGCGCGGGCCGCCGAGGTGACGGATATCCGCGTCGCGCAGATCGGCTTCAATGGCCAAGGCAGCGGCCATATCGGCACCCTCGGCGACCACATCGTGGCGCTGTGCGACGTCGACGAGAAAGTGCTCAACCGCAAGGCCGAGGAGCTCAACGGCAAGCTGGGCCGCAAGGTGGCCACGTACACCGACTACCGCAAGCTGCTCGAGAGCGACGACTTCGACGCGGTGTCGATCGCGACGCCGAACCACACGCACGCGCTGATCTCGATCGCGGCGATCATGGCGGGCAAGGACGTGTACGTCGAGAAGCCGGTGTCGCACAACATTTGGGAAGGTCGGCAGTTGGTGGCCGCGGCCCGCAAGTACCACAAGATCGTGCAGACGGGCACGCAATGCCGCTCGAGCAGCAGCCTGCGGGACGCCCAGGAGTGGATTGCCGGCGGCGCTCTCGGCGCCATCAAGTACGCGGTGGGCACGTGCTACAAGCGGCGCCCGTCGATCGGCAAGCAAGACTCGCCGTTCGAGTTCCCCTCACAGATCGATCGCGACCTGTGGATCGGCCCGGCAGCCGACGAGGCGTTCTATCGTCCGGCGCAGAACTCTCAGGGGCGCGGCAAGTACAACCCCCACTACGATTGGCACTGGGACTACAACACGGGCGGCGGCGACCTCGGCAACCAGGGCATCCACCAGATGGACATCGCCCGCTGGTTCCTCGGCGAGCCCGCCCTGGCGCCTAGGACAATGAGCATCGGCGGCCGACTGGGCTACGACGATGCGGGCAACTCGGCCAACACGCAGGTCGTGTTCCACGCGTACGAGAAGGCGCCGCTGATTTTCGAGGTGCGTGGCCTGGAGCGCACGGCCGACGAGCGCGGCACGAAGGGTTACCGCGGCTCGGACATCGGCGTCGTCGTCCAGTGCGAGAAGGGTCACCTGCTGATCCCCAGTTACACCGACGCCATTGCCTACGACAGCGACGGCAAGGAGATCAACGACTGGCACGGCGGCGGCGAGCATCACTTGAACTGGCTCGAGGCCATCGCGGCCCGCGATCCGAAGCACCTGCACGCCGAGATCCTCGAGGGGCACCTCTCGAGCGCTCTGTGCCACACGGGCAACGTGTCGTACCGGCTGGGAAAGAAGACCTCGACGGCGGAAATCGCCGAAGCGGTGAAGGACAACGAGCTGCTTTCCGCACGGTTCGCCGCGATGTGCGAGCACCTGAAGGCCAACAGCGTGGAGATCAACGGCGAGCCCGCGATCACGCTGGGTCCGTGGCTGGACATCGACCCGGCCACCGAGACGTTCGTGAACAATGACGCGGCCAGCGAGCTGCGGACTCGCAAGTACCGCGAGCCGTTCGTGGTGCCGGACGTGGAGCGCGAGGCGCCGCTGCAGACGGCGGTGGGCTGAGGGCTGCGGTTGTGTGGCATGGCCTCGTCCGCGTGGCCATGCGAAGCACCGAGGAACATGGCGACGAAGACGACGCCATGCCACGCACCAAGTTGCAACATTCGCCCCCCGGCCCGCTCTCTCAAGGGCAAGCCGGGGGGCTTTTTCCTGCGCCTTTCGTAGGCATCTCGCTCCGCGAGATGGAATGGTTCGAAGAATTCATCTCGCGGAGCGAGATGACTACATTGCGTTGGGCTGCCGATTTTGGGGCAATCGGTTAAACTGCCCGCTTCACGCAACTTGCGCTGCCCGCGGCCGCCGCGATTCCACTCAGCGAACCAGGAACCACCATGAGCACGGAGCTTTCCCAACAGCGCCAGTTTCTCGGCCACCCCGCCGGGCTGTTCGTCCTGTTCTTTGCCGAGATGTGGGAGCGGTTTTCCTACTACGGCATGCGGGCGCTGCTGGTGTTGTACATGCTCAAGGGGTTCTTGGCGTACGACGACGCCCGGGCTTATGCGGTCTATGGCGCCTACACGTCGTTGGTGTACATGACGCCCTTTTTCGGCGGGTTGCTTGCCGACCGCCTGCTGGGAGCACGCGTCGCCGTGATCATCGGCGGGCTGCTGATGGCGGCCGGGCATCTGGTGATGACGCAAGAGAACACGGTCATGTTTTATCTGGCGCTTGCGCTGTTGATCACCGGCAACGGTTTTTTCAAACCGAACATTTCCGCGATCGTGGGACAGCTTTACCCTCCCGGCAGTGCCAAGCGCGACGGCGGGTTCACCGTCTTTTATATGGGCGTTAACCTAGGCGCCACGCTGAGCCCGTTGATCTGCGGGTACGTCGGCGAACGGTATGGATGGCACCTGGGATTCGGCCTGGCGACAGTCGGCATGCTCATTGGGCTCGCGATCTTCGTGGCGCCGACACTGGTGACGCAACTCCTCATTGGAGCGGGGGCACTGGGGACGGCCTTTTCGCTCCTCAAATTTCGACCGGACAACTCCATCGCCATCGGAACCAACGTGTTCGTCGCCGTTGCCTTGCTGGTCGCTGCGACACTTTCGATCAGGGCCATGTCCCTGGGCGGCATCCCCGACGACGCGGGCCGCCCACCGACGGGCAAGCCAAAGCATTTGTTCGCCGTGCTAGCCGGGATTCTCGTGTGCGTTCCGTTGTTCACGCTGTTTGTGTCGGACTTCTCGATCGTCAGCGGCAACGGCAAGCCGTTCCGGCTGATGTCCGAGCAAACCGTGGATCGCATCAAGGACATGAGCGGTGGTCTTAGCGACGTCGTCGGCATCTTTCTCACCGAGATCACCAAACCGGCGGGCGTGCTGCTGGTCGTGACGGGCATTCTTTCCTTCGGTTACCTCATCGTCGAAACCTTTCGCCTGGAACGAATCGCGCGCCACCGAATGTACGTCGTGCTGGTGCTCACGTTCTTTTCGATGCTGTTCTGGGCGTTCTTCGAGCAGGCTGGGAGTAGCGTCAATAACTTCACCGACCGCAATGTCGACCGCGTGGCGGAAGCCAATGTGGTGACGCGGGAGCAAGTCGGCACGACGATCGAGATCGAACCGACGCAGGAGCAACTGGGCTACACCAACGGCAACGCCGTGTTCACGCTCACTCAACTCGACAAGCTCCGCAAAGAGCACCGCGCCAGCAGAGAGGCCGAGGGGGACGAAGCAGCCAAAGCGGAAGGTGACGAAGGAGACAAGGAAGACGGCGACGAAGAGCTGGCGCCGCTAACGATCGACTGGCAGGTGTCTGACGACGACGTCGGCATGGGAATCGCCAGCGCGAACGACGAGCTTGCGGCAAGCACCTTTCAGGCCGCCAATCCCATGTACATTCTGCTGTTCGGCCTGGTCTTCACCGCGCTGTGGACCTACTTGGGGTCGCGAGGGCTCGACCCGGCGCCCCCCTATAAGTTCGCCCTGGGGCTCATGCAACTGGGCCTGGGCTTCGGCGCCTTCTGGCTCGGAACCCGCTACGCCGATAGCCGCGGGATGGTGGGCGTCGCATGGCTGCTGGCAGGGTACGCGGTGCAGACAACCGGCGAGTTGTGCCTCTCGCCGGTCGGACTGTCGATGGTGACCAAGCTCTCGCCGAAAGTCTTAGTCAGCACCGTGATGGGCGGATGGTTCCTCGCCACCGCGTTCTCTCAATATCTGGCCGCCATCATTTCCCAGTTCACGGGGGTCGCGAGCGAAGAAGGCGTCGAGCAAGTGATCCCGGCCCCCATCGAAACGGTGACCGTCTACGGCGACGTCTTCAAGCAGATCGCCATCGCGGCGATAGCCTCGGGGATCGTCTGCCTGGTGCTCGCGCCTCTGCTGAAGAAGTGGATGCACGAGGGTGAAGTGGAGACGGCCGCCCCCGAAGCGATTTAGCAGAGCGAGTTGGCCCGTAAGGACTCGAACACCACCGCCACTGTGCAGCAGGAAACAGCGATCGCGGGAAATGGCGCTGCAGATTCCGGTGCAGTTTTGACCGATTTCGCCCTCCGAGACCCAGCGCTCTCGCGTCTGGTCGAACGCTGGCCGCTGTTCAACGCGGAGATCCGTGAGCAGATCATGGCCCTGGCTGACGCGCCGTTGTGAGCGGCGGCTTGCGACAATACCGCGCAGGGGCGGGTTGGCGTACAGAATGAGGCAGTAAAGGTCGACTGCTGACCTTATTTCCGGAGGCAATTAGGCGGGCGCTCATCAGGTCGAGGCTGGTCGTACGCTGGAAGCACCGAAGTCCGTCTCCTCCCCGACCCCTTAAAACTGCTGCCGATGTGACCACGACGAACGGCACCGGCGCCGTCGTGATCCGACGGAACGTCCATGGTTTTTGCAGGGGGGCCCCACGGGTTCGCGGGATTTTTCCCATGCCCCCTGGGGTTCGGCTCCAGGACCGGTGACTAGAGCGTTTTTCTAGTTAGTGTGCCGAATATCCACAATGTCGAAAGTAGTTTCGGCACTCGTTGGAGTCGAAGCGTTCCAGAAGCTGGCCCAGTCGCCGCTCAAGCCCTTCGACGGTCCGTTCGGCGGCCGCGCGGAGG
>JANOIK010001139.1:0-11687 GCA_031407585.1 Planctomycetota bacterium
CCCCAGAACGTGAGGAAGTACGCGCGGAACGTGTAGAACGCGGTGAGGAACGCCGTGATCGTCGCGACCCAGAAGATCGCGTGGAATGTGGCGCCGTACTTTTCATGCTCCGAAGCGTGCTTGAGCACGGCGAGGATTTCGTCCTTGCTCCAGAATCCCGCGAGCAGCGGCAGGCCGGCCAGCGCCGCGGCGCCGCAGAGAAACGTGAGGTGCGTGATCGGCAGCACGCGCCGCAGGCCGCCGAAGCGGCGCATGTCGATGACATCGCCCATGGAGTGCATCACGCTGCCGGCGGCGAGGAACAGCAGGGCCTTGAAGAACCCGTGCGTGAACAGGTGGAACATGCCCGCGGTGACGGCGGCCGTGGCGATCTCGCCGCCCGCGGCGCCAGCGCCGAGCGCCATGAACATGTAGCCGAGCTGGCTGACGGTGGAGTAGGCCAGCACGCGCTTGAGGTCGCTCTGCGTGAGCGCGATGAGCGCGGCGAGCAATGCGGTGACGGCGCCGACAATCGACACGAGCACCTGCGCGTCCGGCGCCGCGAGGAACAGCGGCGTGCTGCGGGCGACCAGGTACACGCCCGCGGTGACCATCGTGGCGGCGTGGATGAGGGCCGAGACGGGGGTGGGGCCCTCCATCGCGTCGGGCAACCACACGTGCAGCGGGAATTGGGCGCTCTTGCCCATCGCTCCCAGCAGTAAGAGCAGACAGATTGTCGTGATTGTGCTGGGGTTCTCCGCAACGACCCTCGCGATACGTGCTTTGTCTAGCAGCACCGTGTCGAAGTCGAACGCGCCGAAGGTCGTCCAGATGAGGAAGATGCCGAGCAGGAAGCCGAAGTCGCCGATGCGGTTGACGACGAACGCCTTCTTGGCGGCGGCCGCCGCGGCGGGCTTGCGATACCAGAAGCCGATGAGCAGGTAGCTGCAAACGCCCACGCCCTCCCAGAACACGAAGAGTTGCAGGTAGCTGGCCGAGAGCACGAGCATCACCATCGAGAACACGAACAGCGAGAACGCCGCGAAGAACCGCGGGTAGCCGGGATCGTGGTGCATGTACCCCGCGGCGAAGATGGCGACCAGCGTGCTGACGGTGGTGACCATCGTGAGCATGAGCGCGCTGATCGCGTCGGCCCGCAGGTTGACGTCGACGGCGAACGAACCAATGTCGAGCCAGCGGAAGCCGGTGGCGACCACGACCTTGCCGGCGTGCTCGTCAAATTGGGCGGGGACGATCGACCACCACATCGTCAGAGCGCATCCAGCGGCGACGGCGAGCCCGATCCAGCAGGGCCAGTGGCTCCGCTCGCGGAGAAACTTCGGCCCCAACAGCGCAATCACCAGCGCCGCGACCAGCGGGGCGCCGGGGATGAGCCAGAGAATGGTGTGGATGGTGGATTCGGACACTGGGGAGGCGCTAGGCTTTAGGCACTAGGCTCTAGACGTTAGGAAGGAATGCGTGGCGAACCATTGCTCGCAATTCTGACGTGGGGGTCTTCACCCACCAGTACAGGACGATGGCGGCGCTGATGATGATCATGTCTGGGTTGAGGCGGTTTGCGGCGTAGGTGTTATTGGTGGGTGAGGACACCCACCCTACGGGGGCTATTTCTTTGGGGGCTGCTCGGGGTCGCCGTAGCGGAAGGAGCCGCCCTTTTTGCGGCGGGCTCCCCTTGCCACTTCCGAGGCGAGCGACGAGTCGCCGTCGACCGTCGGCATGGCGCCGGCGCCGGTGAGCGTGGGGAAGTACATGTCGGGTTCTTGGTCGGGCTGCTCGTCGATCGTGACGCCCGCCTTCACGTCCGGCTCCTTGAGCGTGCTCCACAGTTCCACGTCGAGCGACTTGCGCCGCTGGTAGAGCGACAGGATGATCGATAGCGACAACCCCGCCTCGCACGCGGCCACCGTCAGCACAAAGACCGTAAACGCCTGCCCTTCCATGCGGCCGTACATGCGGCCGAAGGCCAGCAAATTCAGCGAGACGCCGTGGAGCATCATCTCCGCCGACAGCATCATGAGGATGAGGTTGCGGCGGGTGACGAAGCCGACGGCGCCCAGCACGAACAGCACGGCGCCGACGCCGACATAGGCATTGAGGTCGCCGTTCATAGGTTCCCTCGCTGTCGTCGGGGGGCGAGGGCGATGGCTCCGATCGTGGCGACCAGCAGCAGCGTGCCGCCGAGCTCCACCGCGAGCAGGTAGTGGCCAAACAGCGTGCGGCCGAGCGCCTTCAGCGTGGCGGACTCCTCGGCCGTGACACGAGCGGGACCGGCCGAGGCGTCGATCGGCTCGCCCGCGGCGTCGTAGGTCGCGGCGGCGATCATCGTGGGGCCGGCGCTGGCCGCGTCGGCGGGCACGGGGTTCTCCTGCCAGTCGAGCAGCGTGAACGCGAGTGCGCCGAGCACGAAAAACGAGGTGAGGCTGCCGGCCAGCGGCAGGCGCGGGTTCTGGTCATACGCGGAGGCGCCGCCCTGCTGGGCGAGCATGATCACGAACATGAACGTCACGATGATGGCGCCGGCGTACACGATGATCGTCGCGGCCGCGAGGAACGGGGCCGAGAGTTCGAGAAACAGCCCGCAGACCGACAGCGTGGCGACCGCGAACCACAAGGCACCGTGCACGGGGTCGCGGCCGGTGATCATGAGCAACGCGCCGCCGATGGCGCTGGCGGCGAAGAGCCAGAACAGGATGCGGTGGGTCATCTCGCCGTCGGGGCCGTTGAACGCTGAGATCATCGTGAGCAGCCCGAGCGCCGTCGCCGTCGCGGCCGCGTAGCGCACGGCGGCGACGCGCTGCGACATGGCGAGCCACAGCGCGAACGCGGCAATCGCAACGCCGGCGAGGATCAGGGTTTTGGGGTCAGCAGGCACGGGGGGAATTTATGATTTGGGATTTATGATTTCTGATTCGGGTGCCATGGCCACTGCTCGGAGTGGCCATGGCCGGCTGGTTTCGCGTCATGCCCACGCAGGGCCGTGGGCATGGTACCCCAGTGGAACTACAAATCTCCTCAACTCAATTTCTGCGCCGGAAACGGCTTAATCACCCCCGGGCTCGCCGCTCCCGCGGAGCGGTCGTCCGCGGGCGTTTGCGTTGCGGGGCCGAGCGTCGGCAATCCTACAAACTCGCTAGCGGGACCGAGCCGGCCACGGGCCGTTCGCACGGGGTCCTTGGGGTTATCCTTGGTTTGGTCGTAAATGTCGAGCAGCTTGTCCTTGTTGAGGTTGAGCGACTCGCGCGTCTCGCCGGTCAGGTCGTAAATGTGCGTCAGCTCGATCGCGTCCACCGGGCACGCCTCTTCGCACATGCCGCAGTAGATGCAGCGGAGCTCATCGAGCACAAACGTCGCGGGAAACTTGTCGCGGTCAGGCCAGTCGGGCGGGGCGTCGGCCGCCTCGATGTGGATGCAGCGAGCCGGGCACGCGGTGGCGCACAGCATGCACGCGACGCACTTCACGCGGCCCTGCTCGTCGCGGTTGAGCCGATGAACGCCGCGGTAGTGGCTGGGCAGCTCGGGCTTGATCTCGGGGTACTGCTGCGTGACCGTCTTGCGATCGCCCACGTGACGGAGCGTCGTCTTGATGCCCTCCATGATCGCGGGGAGAAACGTCGCCTCCCAGAAGCCAAGCTCCGGCTCCTCGACCCACACGACGTCTTTGTTCTTATCGATCATTTTTTATTTCACCACGACGACACGACGGCACGACGGGGGAACGGAGTAACCGCAGATGGACGCGGATGAACGCAGATATAAAAGCAATCCTCTTCGTGCATCTGTATCGATCCGCGTTCATCCGCGTTTATCCGCGTTTATCCGCGTTTATCCGCGGTTTAAATCTTTTTGTCTTTGTCTTTGTCTTTGTCGTGTCATCGTGTCGTCGTGGTAAATTTCTTAGTGTTGCAAGTGAGCCAAGCCCGCGAGTTGGGCGGCGCTGGGGCGGCGCGTGAGGTCGTGCTTGGTGGTGTACACGCTGATCATGCCGGCGGCGACGAATAGGCCGGCGCTTGCGGCGGTGAGCCACCAGGGGTTGAGGTGGAACTGCTTGACGATCATCACGGCCACCATGTTCGCCAGCGACAGCGGGATGAGCACCTTCCACGCGAGGCCCATGAGCTGGTCGAAGCGGAACCGCGGAATTGTCCAGCGGATGACCATGATCAGCGAGATGACCATGCCCACCTTCGCGAGCAGTACCAGCACCTTCACCACCCAGGCGCCGCTGTAGGTGCTTGCGTCGGTGGCGATCCAGGGGAAGTGCCAGCCGCCGAAAAACAGGATGATCGTGAGGAAGCTGGTGGTGATGACGTGCGTGTACTCGCCGAGGAAGAACATGGCAAACTTCATTGCGCTGTATTCGGTGTGGAATCCGCCGACGAGCTCCTGCTCGCACTCCGACAGGTCGAACGGCAGGCGGTTGGACTCGGCCAGGGCCGCGGTGAAGAAGATGAGGCACGCCAGAGGCTGGGTCCACACAAGCCAATGGCCGAAGCCGCCGGCGGCCTGCCCGGCGACGATTTTTTCGAGGTTGAGCGTGCCCGCGAGCAGCGCGATGCCGACAACCGACATCCCCAGCGGAATCTCATAGCTCACGACCTGGGCGGCCGCCCGCAGCGAGCCGAGGGCGGAGTATTTGTTGTTCGAGGCCCAGCCGCCGAGGATGACGCCGTACACGGCCAGGCTGGTGATGGCGAAGATGAAGACGATGCCGATGTCGACGCCCGGGGCGATGATTAAGCGGAACCACTTCTCGATGCCGTGCGAGTTCTCCGATCCAAACGGAACGCCGTTCGAGTCGCTGGGGCCGAAAGGGACGACGGCGAACGCCAGCATGGTCGTGAACATCGAGATCGTGGGGGCAAGAACGAACAGCGTTTTGTTCACATGCGCGGGGATCACCTCTTCCTTGAGCAGGAACTTCAGCCCGTCGGCCAGCGGCTGCAGCAGGCCGAACGGCCCGACGCGGTTGGGCCCAACGCGGTCCTGCATCCATGCCGAGAGCTTCCGCTCGAGCAGGATGAGGTAGGCGCAGGTCGTCATGATGCCGCCAAAGGCGACGGCGATCGTGGCGAGGGTGATGAGGACTTTGTTCATGCTTGGTTATTCGGATTGCCCGCGAAATACGCGAAAGAGCGCGAAAAATGGAGGGGATCAATTCGGATCAGTCTCTTCTCCGTCTCATTCTTCTCTTTCTTCTTTCGCGTCATTTCGCGTTTTTCGCGGGCCAAGTCCTAATGCTGCGCGACGGGCAGCGGTGTTTCGGGGTTGGTGAGTCGCACGCCTTGGTCGCCAAGGGTTCCGGCGGCGAGCGATGCGAGCTCGGGGATTTTTTTGGCGATTTCGCGGCGCAGGGCGGCGGCCTGGTAGAGGCCCGTGCGGCCGGCGAGGTCCCAGAGGATGCGGTTGTCGGGGCGGGAGCCGTCGGGGCCGCGAACCGAGCGATGGATTTCCTGAGCGAGGCCGGCGTGGTTGACGAACGTGCCGTCGCGCTCGGCGAACGAGCCGCCGGAGAGTAGGAACGACGCGCAGCTGGTGATCGGCGAGTGCAGCAGGTCCTGCACGATGAGCAGCGGCACGCTCGCGAGCGCCGCGGCCTGCTCGTCGGTGATCCAGCCTTCGGGATCGCCGCCGACCAGATACAGTGCGTCGATTTCGCCGCTCGCGGCCTGGACGAGCACATCGCCGAAGGTGAGCGGCGTTGGCGTGAAGTTTTTGACGACTAACTCCACCCCGCGGCGGTTCGGCGCCTTCTCGGCACGGATCGTGAACTTGCTCTGCTCGACCGCGTTGCCGCGGATGTCCTTCGGGTACTTGTCATCCTCGCCGACGACTCGCACGGGCCCCATCGCGAGCTTGGCCTTCGGCGAAACTTTCGTCATGAACGTCGCGAGCAGGTACGCTTCTTCGACGGTCATCCACGGCGAGAAGACGGCGGCGATCTTCTTGGGGTGCTGCGAAGCGCGCTTCTTGAGCGCGAGCGTGAGCGCGGGCAGGATCTCGTCCCAGCCGCGGGAAATGACTCGCCCGCTTCCCTCGCCGGTCACATCCCGTTGCTCAGGGAACGTGATGCGCCGGTCGCCATGAATGTACTTCCAGCCGAAGCGGCCTTCGTCGCACATGAAGTGCCCCTGGGCCAGCGGGTTCACGCGCGGGGTGAGCCGGTAGACGCGGTCCTCGTTCTGGTCGATTTCGACGCTGCAGCCCGTGCTGCAGTTGGGGCACACGCTGTTGGTGGTTTTGAGCCACCAGACGCGCTGCTTGTACAGGAAGTCCTTGCTGCACAGGGCGCCGACGGGGCAGAGGTCGACCACGTTGCCCGCGAGCTTGTTGTTGCAGGGCTCGCCGGGGAAGACGTCGATCTCTTCGTGCGTGCCGCGGGCGGTGACCATCAGCTCGGCCGTGCCGCTGACCTCGCGCGTGAAGCGCACGCAGCGCGTGCACATGATGCAGCGGTCGGTGAACAGCGTGATCTGATCGCCGATGTGGTCTTTGTCCGGCTTGATGTTCTTGGGCTCGTCGAGCCGGCTGTAACCGCGGCCGTACTTGAAGCTATAGTCCTGCAGGCCGCACTCGCCAGCCTGATCGCACGTGGGGCAATCGAGCGGGTGGTTCAGCAGCAGGTATTCGAGCGTGGCGGCCTGGGCGGCTTTCACCTTCGGGCTGTCGGCGACTACGACCATGCCGTCTTTGACGGGCGTCTGGCAGCCGGGCTCCAGCTTGGGTCGCATGACGATCGTGCCGTCGGGCTTCTTGTCGCCGACTTCGACGAGGCACATGCGGCAGCTCGCGACGACCGACAGCGCCGGATGCCAGCAGTAGTGCGGAATCTCGAAGCCAATGCGCTGCGCCGCCTGGATGCAGTTGATCTGCTCCGTGGGGCCAAGCTCGATCGGCGTGTTGTTGATCAGTGCGGTGGGCATAGCGTTGCTTATTCGGATTCACCACAGAGGACACGGAGGAAGACATGAGGCGAAACGACTCATTCCGTTTCCTTCCTCTTCGCTCACTATATTTCTCTTCCTCTGTGCTCTCTGTGTCCTCTGTGGTGAATCCGCTTTTCCTAATGCGCAGCCATAAGTGCCTGCGCGGACGTTTCGGTTTTTCGGCCGGCCGTGATGTACTCTTCGAATTCGCTGCGGAATTTTTTGATCGCGTTTTTCACCGGCCAGGCGGCGCCGTCGCTCAGGCCGCAGATCGTCGTGCCGGGGATGATGCCCATCGACTCGGCCACTTCCAATAGCAGGTCGAGATCCTCGAGGCGGCCGTTGCCAACTCGGATGCGATCCAGGATGCGCGTCATCCAGCTCGTGCCTTCGCGGCAAGGCGTACACTGGCCGCAGGATTCGTGCGACATGAAGCGGCAGCAGTTGAACAGCACGTCGACCATGCTCGTCTGGTCGTCGACCACGACGACGGCCGCCGTGCCGAGGCCGAGGCAGCCGACCTTACCCGGGCCCGCGAAGTCGAGCGGCGTGTCGAGTTCGGCCGCCGAGAGAAATCCCATGCTGATGCCGCCGGGGACGACTGCCTTCGCGGTGCGGCCCTTCCACACACGGCCAGCGTGCTCGTCGATGAGCTGCCGCGCGGTGACGCCGAGCGGCAGTTCCACGCACCCCGGCTTGTTCACGTGGCCGCTGATGCAGTAGAGCTTCGGCCCGTAGCTGCCGAGGTCGCGCGGGTTGGCCGGATCGGGCGGGACGCCCATCGATTTGAACCAGTCGACGCCGCGCTGCATGATGTGCGTCACGCAGCAGAGCGTTTCGACGTTGTTCACGATCGTGGGCTTGCGGAACAGACCTTCGATCGCGGGAAACGGCGGCTTGATACGGGGCCAGGCGCGTTTGCCTTCGAGGCTCTCGATGAGGCCCGTCTCTTCGCCGCAGATGTATGCCGCGGCGCCGCGGTGCAGCACCACGTCGAGGTCGAAGCCGCTCCCCTGGATGTTCTTGCCCAGCAGGCCCGCGGCGTAGCACTCCTTCACCGCCGCGTCGAGCACGCGGTAGCTGCGGCCGTACTCGTACCGCAGATACAAGTACGCGGTGTGCGAGCCGATGGCTTTGCACGCGATGGCAATGCCCTCGAGGAGCTGGTGGGGATCCTGCTCCATGAGGATGCGGTTGTTGAACGTGCCGGGCTCGCTCTCGTCGGCGTTCACCGCGAGATAGATGGGGCCGGGATGGTTCTTCGGCAGAAAGGTCCACTTCACGCCGCAGGGGAAGCCTGCGCCGCCGCGGCCGCGCAGGCCGGCGGCCTTCACCGTCTCGATAATCGACTCGGGCGCCTCGCCGAGACACCGCTTAAAGGCTTCGTACCCGCCATCCGCCCGATACGAAGCCAACGACGCACTGTCGGGCTTGTTAATCCGGGCCAGAAGGACGGGTTCGTGGGTGGGCATAATTTCGTTCTTGGCAGGGGATCTCTCGCAAAGGCGCTAAGGCGCAAAGGAAGATCGCAAAGAGGAATAAGAAGTGGGAAGAACGGGATGGGAACGCTCCGCCTTCTTTCTATTTTTCTTCCTCTTCTTTGCGTTCCCCCTTTGCGTCTTTGCGCCTTTGCGTGAGATCTTCTACGGACTATTTCTTCTCAACGACAGCGGCGGCGGATTCGGGGGTTAGGTTCATGTGGCATTCGTCGTTCACCAGCATGCACGGAGCGCCTTCACAGGCGCCCAGGCATTCGGCGTATTCGAGCGAGAAACGGCCGTCGGCGCTTGTGTGGCCGGGCTTCACGTTCCATTTTTGGCTGAGCGACTGCAGCAGCTCTTCGCCGCCGCGGAGCATACACGAAATGCTGCGGCAGACCCACACCCGGTCTTTGCCCAACGGGTTGTCCTTCTCGCGGAAGAATCCGTAGAACGACATCGTGTCGTACACCTCGGACGGATGCAGCTCGAGCAGTGCGGCAATCTCGCGAATCGCCTCGGGCGAGACGGCGCGCTGCGCATCGTGCACCAGATGCAGCGCAGGAAGCGTCGCCGCCTGCTTGCTGGGATACTTAGCCAGCGCGGCGGCAATCTGCTCGCGAAGTTGTGGGGTTAGGGCGGGCATTGTTTAAGTTTCTGAACGAACGGACGGATCTCTCGCAAAGGCGCAAAGGAAGATCGCAAAGAAATACAGGGAAAGAGGAGGGGGGAAAGTTGCGTGCGTGCAGTCTTCCTTGCTTTTTCTCCTATTTTCTCTCCTCTCTTCTTTGCGTTCCTCCTTTGCGTCTTTGCGCCTTTGCGAGAGATCTTCTTAATGTGAGTCACCGATCAAGCTCAGCCGCGATGATGTTGATGCTTCCGAGGATCGCGACCACGTCGCTCAGTTGGTGGCCGCGGACCAGGTGCGGGAACACCGCGAAGTGGATGTACGACGGCGGCCGCGTGCGGGCGCGGTAGGCCCGCGGCGTGCCGTCGCCCACAAGGTAAAAGCCCAGCTCGCCGTTGGGCGACTCCGTGGGGGCGTAAATCTCTTCGTGCGGCACGTCGAACCCGCGGTTGGGCATGAGCACCTCGAAGTGCTGGATCAGCCCTTCGATGCTGCGATACACCGACGGCTTGGACGGCAACACCGCGTCGGTCGTCACGCCGATGTTCACCGGCCCCGCGGGAATGTTCTCGATGCCCTGCTGCACGATCTTGATGCTCTCGAGCATCTCGCGCATCCGCACGAGATAGCGCGAGTAGCTGTCGCCCGCTTGGGCGCAGACCACCTTGAAGTCGAAATCGGCGTACGCCAGGTACGGCTCGTCCTTGCGAATGTCGCGCACCACGCCGCTGGCCCGCGCGATGGGGCCCGTGCAGCTGAAATTGTTGGCCTCGGCCGTGGTGAGCACGCCGATGCCCTTGGTGCGGTCGATGAAGATGCGGTTCCGCGTGAGCAGCTTGTCGACCTCGGCATGCACGGGCATGAACCCCGTGACGAAGTCGCGCACCTTCTGCACCCAGTCGAGATTCACGTCGAACAGCACGCCGCCCACGCGCGTGTAGCTGGAGTGAAACCGCTGCCCCGAGGCGTATTCGACGAGGTCGTAGATCTTCTCGCGCTGCTGGAAGGCGTACAGGAACGCGGTGAAAGCGCCGAGGTCGAGCGCCATGGCGCCGACGTTCAGCAGGTGGTCGTGCAGCCGCATGAGCTCCGCGAGGATCGTGCGGAGATACTTGCATCGCGGGGTGAGCTCGATGCCCAGCAGCTTCTCGACCGCGTGATGCCACGCGATCTCGTTCGCCAGCGGCGAGATGTAGTTCATCCGGTCGACGATCGTCACATACTGGTTGAAATCCAGATGCTCGCCGAGCTTCTCGAACCCGCTGTGCAGGTAGCCGATGTGCGGCACCGCGTCGACGACCTTCTCGCCGTCGAGCGTAAGGATGAGCCGAAGCGTGGTGTGGGTCGCCGGGTGCTGCGGGCCGAAGTTGAGCGTCCACAGGTATTCCTGTTCGGCGTCGTCCGGCGGCGAAGTTTCGGCGAGGGAGAGGGGCATGGGGCGGGCGAGGAGGATCGCAAATTGGCCATTGGCCAATGCAAATTGGAAATGTCAGAGGGTCAGGTGATTTCCGTCTTCAATTTGAAATGGCTAATGGCAAATGACCATTTTGCAATTCCTTCACGCTGTCATACCGTGTTTGTGAAATTTTTCACAGTCCTGCTTAAAAAAACGCGGCGCTCGCCTCGCCAATTGTCGCTGTTAGCTCTCCGCGCGGGTAATAACGGGGAAGTTGTGGCGTTCGCCGTAGCCTTTCAGCGGGTAATCCTTCCGCAGCGGAAAGGCCGTGAATTCCTCCGGCATCAGGATGCGACGCAGGTCCGGGTGGCCGGTGAACGTGATGCCGAACATGTCGTAAACCTCGCGTTCCATCCAGTCGGCGCCGCGCCACAGGTCGGTCGCCGTCGGCAAGGCAGGATCGGGCAAGTCGACGAACGTCTTAACGATAAGCCGCAAGTTGGCGGTGGTGTTAAGCAGCGGATAGATCACGCCGAATCGGTTCGCGGCGCCGGGGTACTCCAGGTAGTCGACTGCGGTGACGTCGACCAGCATATCGAAGCCGTGGGAGTTCTTGAGATATTCCAGCAGCGAATGCAGCACGGGCGCAGCGACGATTACGCGACGGTTATCGCGAAACGACGACTGCGCAACGTCGGCGCCAAAGCGAGAAAGAACGTCGGCGGTGATCGCGTCGAGATCGGGCATCTTTTCCTATGGGAAAACGGGGAAGATCTCTCGCAAAGGCGCTAAGGCGCAAAGGAAGAACGCAAAGAAGAATGAAGAATGTAGGGAGGAAAGGATGCGAAACTCTTTCTTCCCAAACTTTTCTCGGCTTTGCGTTCCCCCCTTTGCGTCTTTGCGCCTTTGCGTGAGATCTCTTCCAAACTGCAAAGTTCAATTAACAGCAGGCGGCGAAAAAATGTCGAGGCCCGCCACCGGAGTCACTTCGCGGCGGCGACGGAGTTCGTCGAGGTCAAATGGCGCCGGGCCCATTGCGGTTGTGCGGTCGGCGAACTCGGTGGCCATGAGCGTTCCCGTGCGCTTGATCTTGCCTTGCATCTCGATCAGCGCGGCAATCAACTGTTCGGGCCGCGGCGGGCAGCCGGGCACGTACATGTCGACTGGGATGAAGCGGTCGACGCCCTGCACGACCGCGTACGTGTCGAACACGCCGCCCGTACACGCGCAGGCGCCCATCGAGATGCACCACTTCGGCTCGG
>JANOIK010001145.1:0-3585 GCA_031407585.1 Planctomycetota bacterium
GGCGTGCGTCAGTCGCGTGCCATCGTCGGTTGCCATGCGCCGCTTGATTTCAGCGATGACCTCTTCCTCCGACGCATCCGGAGGCAGGACATTGACATGCGCGACTTCGCGGCCTTGCGGGTCGACAAGAACGATCGGCGAGTTGGCTTCGCCGATCAGTTTCACTTGCTCGTCGCTGAGCATGACGAATGTCATAGAACACCTGGAATGCACGGATGGCGGCAGCGGGCGCTGTCGATTTACGGCATCACTGAATTATACCTCGCCTGGCGTCGAAGCCCAAAACTCGGCGCTTTACGCCCCCGCGCGGAGCTCGGCCAGCTGCTGGGCGGCGCCGACGAGTCGGTCCCAGTGTTCGACGATGTACTCGGGCGGGCCGCCGACTTGGGCGACGACGGTGGCGACGAGCTCGGTGGGGACCATCTCGATGGCGTCCCAGGGGCAGACCTTGAGTTCGTAGGGGTTCGACTTCTTACCCGGGATGTGGACGCAGACTTCGCAGCCCACGCAGCGCTCGAGGTCGATCTCGCACCACTGCTGCGTGCCCTTCACGATGCCGCGGTCGATGCGCTTCAGCTCGATGCAGTCGACGGGGCAGACCTCGAGGCATGACTCGCAGCCGGTGCAGTTGTCGGCGTTGATGACCGCGAGTTCCTTGGGAACTTTCTTGCGGGGACCTGCTTTAGCCATCGTTGGAGCGGGGGTCGGAGGTTCGGGTGGGGCTGGCAGCGCCGGCTCGTGAATTCCTTCACAATCATATTTCCCTTTTGGCCCGCCGCCAATTGCGCGAACCGGGGGAAATCCTGGCAAACGGCGAACGGGGGAGGGTTTCGCGGGGTAAAATCGGTGCGGTTTCGCGATTCCGATGTCCAGCTTTTCGGAAGTTTTTTCGCCATGCGATACGCCATTCTTGCAGTCGCCCTGGCTTTCTGGGCGGCCACTGTGGGTCCGGCGCCAGCACAGGCGCCCGCGCCGGATGCGGAAAGGGCGTCTGCGGCGGACCGGCGGCTCAATGTGCTCTTCATCATTTCCGACGACCTGCGGTGCGAGCTGAGGTGCTACGGCGTCGAGCGGGCGAAGACGCCGAACATCGACGCCCTTGCCGCGGCGGGCGTGCGGTTCGAGCGGGCGTATTGCCAGTTCCCGCTCTGCAATCCGTCGCGGAGCTCGATGCTCACCGGGCGGTATCCGCTGACCACCGGCGTGCTGGGCAACCGCGACTGGTTCGGCGAGCGGCATCCGGAGTGGCGGAGCCTGCCACGGTGGTTCAAGGAGCAGGGCTACGCGACGCTCCGCGCGGGGAAGATTTTTCACGGCGGCATCGACGACGCGGAGGCGTGGACCAAAGGGGGCGAGACGCGACAGTTCGGCGCGGCGACGCGGCCCGCGGCGCAGCGTGCCGCGTTCGCCCTGCCGATGCAGCAGCCAGGAGGGCGGCGCGGCAGGGATGCGCAGCTCACGAAGGCCGAGCGTTCGGATCGCTGGATCGTGCTTCCCGGCGACGGTTCGCGCCGCGGCGATGCACGCACTGCGGATCGCGCGATCGAACTGCTGGGCGAGCACCGGGACGAACCGTTCTTCGTGGCGTGTGGATTCTCGAAGCCGCATAGTCCGCCCGAGGCGCCGCAGAAGTATTACGACTTGTACGACGTCGATGCGATAGAGCTGCCGACGGATTTCGCCGCGCGGCCGACCGTGCCTGAGGGATTCCCGAAGCAGGCGATCCGTGCGCGCAACGCGGACCTGTTCATCGGCCGCGATGCGACGGAGCGCGAAGCGCGCGAGATGACGCGGGCGTATCTCGCGTCGTTGTCGTGGATGGACTCGAATGTTGGCCGCGTCGTCGCGGAGCTCGACCGGCTCGGGCTGCGCGATAACACCGTGATCGTGTTCTGGGGCGACCATGGGTACCAGCTCGGCGAGAAGGGGAAGTGGTCGAAGGCCGGCTCGCTGTGGGAGCAGGGGGCACGTACGCCGTTGATCGTCGTGACGCCGGGCGCCGAGGGGAACGGCACATCTTCGCCGCGCATCGTCGAGGCGATCGACATTTACCCGACGCTGGTGGAACTCAGCGGGCTGCCGGCGCCGGCGGGGCTTGAGGGACGGAGCCTGGCGCCACTGCTCGCTAAGCCGCAAGCGGCATGGGACCATCCCGCGTTTACCATTTGGAGTGAGGACGGCCGCACGGCAATGGGGATCTCGGTGCGGACCGAGCGCTGGCGGTACGCGGAGTTCGACGACGGCCGCGCGGCGATGCTGCTGGATGAAACGGCGGATCCGCACGAATTGAAGAACGTGGTCGACGACCCGGCGTATGAGAATCTCCGGGACAGACTTTCGGGGCTGATTGCCGAGCATCGCAAGCTCGTCGACGCGGCGGAGTAATTCGAGTTTGCCATGGTGAAACTCGCGCTCATCCCATTTCTTATGGTTGTTGCCTGTCTGCTGGCGGGCGTCTATGGAGCCTTACACGATCAAATCTCGTTCGCGGCCTCGCCAGACTACTTCTTCGCTTTCAAGTTTCACCAGTTCGATATCGCCCCGGAATACCAGAACCGAATTGGCGCCGCGATTGTTGGCTGGCGGGCGACCTGGTGGATGGGCGTGCTGATCGGCGTGCCGCTGGTCACGGCGGGACTGCTGTTTTCCGACGCGCGCTCCATGAGCAAGCATTGCCTCATCGCGTTTGCCGTGGCCGCCGTCACCGCGCTTGCAGTTGGTCTGGGCGCACTGGCCGTCGCGTGGCTCACGACCGACGAGCAGCACCTGCCGCCGTTCCTATACCCGGTAGGTGTAATCGACCGCGTCGCCTTCGCCCGCGGTGGCGTGATGCACAACTTCAGCTACCTGGGCGGATTCCTGGGGATTGCCACCGGATTGGTCTATTTGGCCATCGCTCGATGGCGCCAGTTGAAGAATGAATCGACCGGCGGTTCCAAACACGCCGCTGGCGGGTCCTCTGGCGTGGCTTCGTCTTGATGACCGTGTTAAAATTGCAGAAGCGAGACCGCGCCAAGCCGTGACTACGGAGCCTGATGCATGCCCGAAACGCCCACATCCGTTTTCGATCTCGGTCCGGCCGAGAAGCTGCAGCTCGTGCAGGATTTGTGGGACGACCTCGCTGCGAATCCCGAGGATGTTCCTGTTTACGATTGGCAGATCGCTGAACTGGATCGCCGCACGGAGAATCTCAAAAAATATTCGGTCTCGCGCCAAACTTGGGAAGCCGTGCAACGCCGCCTGCGGAGTCAGCATGAGCATTGAGCTCGTAAACTCGCTCGGGGCGCATGACATCGCATGAACCTCCTCGCCATTGTTCTGCCGTCGGCTCTCGTCTTGCTCGCGGCCTACGCCATTTACGGCCGCGTGCTGCAGCGGTTGTTTCGACTCGACCCCGACGTCACCACGCCCGCGGTGGAGCTGCGTGACGGGATGGATTTCGAGCCGCTGCCCGCGAGCGGGCTCTTGCCGCAGCATTTTTCGGCGATTGCGGCGGCGGGGCCGATCGTGGGGCCGATTCTTGCCGGGCTCATGTTCGGGTGGCTGCCGGCGCTCGTTTGGATTCTCGTCGGCTCGATCTTCATC
>JANOIK010001155.1:0-1528 GCA_031407585.1 Planctomycetota bacterium
GCCGCGCGAGCAGATCACCGACCGCATACTCGGGGCGCTCGAGAACTCGCACGTCGATGTGATCGCTCATCCCACGGGACGGCTCATCAATCGCCGCGACCCGTACGATGTGGATATCGACGCCGTGATCGCGACCGCGGCGCGGTTGGGCAAGCTGCTCGAACTCAACGCGAACCCCGCGCGGCTCGATTTGCACGACCTGCATTGCGCCGCGGCGAAGCGGCTCGGCGTGCCGATCGTGATCAACACGGACGCACACAGCGTCGATGGGTTCGAGGTGATGCGCTACGGCGTGCTGCAGGCGCGCCGCGGCGGATTGACGGCCGCGGATGTGGCGAACACGCGGCCGTGGGGGGAGTTTAAGAAGTTGATTCAGCAATAAGCGTCCAAGCGGGAGCGCGAGGCTCCTGCCGAGCCATGAAGCGGATGCCCGGCGCCGGCTCAGCAGGAGCTTCGCCCTCCCGGCTTAAACAGAAGCGAGCCGACGCGTATGATCGTGGCGCCTTCGGCGATGGCGGCTTCGAAGTCGCCGCTCATGCCCATCGAGAGTTCGCGGAGCGCGACATTGGGCGGGCACGCGGGGGCGAGTTTGTCGCGCAGCGCGCGTAAGGCGGCGAACGTGCGGCGCGCGGCGTTGAGATCGCCTTCCAGCGGGGCCATGGTCATCAGGCCCTCGACGCGAACGTGCGCTAAACCGCCAAGCGTGGGTAAAAGCCCTCTCAGGGCCTCGGGGGCGAAGCCTTGTTTCGCGGCTTCGCCGGAGCAGTTCACTTCGAGCAACACCCGCGGCGTGAGTTCGAGCGCGGCGGCTTGCTCGTCGATTTCCTTCAACAGCCGCTCGCTGTCGACGCTGTGAATCAGCTCAACCAGCGGTAACGTGCGGCGAACTTTGTTGCGCTGCAGGCGGCCGATGAGGTGCCACCGCACGCCGGCGAGGGGCGGCGATGCGGCTTTGTCCCAAAGCTCCTGCGGGCGGCTTTCGCCGAGATCGGTGCATCCGGCGGCGACCAGTTCGGCGGCGGTTGCCGCGTCGACGTATTTGCTGACCGCGACCAAGCGGATGTCGACGGGGTTGCGGTTGGCGGCGTAAGCGGCGGCGGCGATTCGCTCGCGGACGCGGGCGAGGTTTTCGGTGATTAGATTTGCGTTGGGCATGGGCGTGCGGCAACGATTGTACCCGCTGCCTACCCCCTCCCCAGCCTCCCCTCAAGGGGGAGGGAGCCGGAAGAGTCAGGTTACACGTTACCCCTCGACTTGGACGAGCTCTTCGGCTTCGCCGGAGGGGGCGAGGAATCTCGCGGCGTAGAACTCGCTCGAGGTGTTTTGGCCGAGGAAGGTGCGGTTGCCGCGCGGGGCGAGCGAGCGGTAGATCGCCCACTGTTTGTTGCCGCACTGCACGCGGTACGCCACGGCGACGTCGGGCGGCTGGATTTGCAGCGACTCGGCCACCGTGAGTTGCCGCCACGTGCACGGCTTCGCGGCGCGGCGCGGCTTGAGGTCGAAAAACAGCGGACACGCCAGGGCTCGG
>JANOIK010001174.1:0-3578 GCA_031407585.1 Planctomycetota bacterium
GAAGCACCGCCCCCGGCCGTGGATCCGCGCGCCCCGGCGGGGCGGCTCCGCGCGGAGACCGCCGCCCTGCGGCAGTCGTTCACCTGGTTCGGCGTCCGCAAGACCTTGTCGGCCGACCAGAAGGCGGAAGCCGCCGCATCATTCGGCGCCGCCGGCGAGTTTTTGTCGGCCGGCAAGAAGCTGTTTGACACGCGCCACCCGCGCGTAAAGGCGGTCGGGGCCGTGCGGCGGCAAGCCTCCGCCTACGTTCAGGGAATGTCGCTCCCGTTTCCCGAGCCGGCGATCCGGCTCATCCGTCGCGACGACATTGACGAAATCCAGCGGCGGCTCATGGAGTTATCGGAGGAACTGACACGGGCCGTCGTCGAATTGGATCACGCCTACGAGGAGCTCCGCGCCGGGGCGCGCGACCAGTTGGGGCGGCTGTACGCCGAGTCCGATTACCCGCCGTCGCTCGTGGGCCTGTTCGCGATGAGCTGGGATTTTCCCAGCGTCGAGCCGCCTGAATACCTGCGCCGCCTGGCCCCGGAGCTCTACCAGGAAGAATGCCGCCGCACCGCGGCGCGATTTGACGAGGCGGTCCAGCTCGCGGAGCAGATGTTTCTGGCGGAACTCGGCGGGCTCGTGAGCCATTTGGCGGAGCGGCTCAGCGGCGCGAGCGACGGCAAGCCCAAGGTGTTCCGCGACTCGGCCGTCGAGAACTTCGCCGAGTTCTTTGAGCGCTTCGGGCGGCTCAATATCCGCAGCCGGGGCGAACTCGACGAACTCGTGGTGCGGGCCCGGGACGTGATTTCCGGCGTGGTCCCGCAACAGCTTCGCGACAGCGGCGTCCTGCGACAGACGCTAAGCCAAGAACTTGCGCGCATCGAGGCGAGTCTCGACGGCCTCCTGGAGACTCGTCCGCGGCGGAACATCATCCGACGATGACCCATAAGGAGGGCGCCGGATTCGCTCGCGTCGATTCCGTGCAAGGCGTTCCCGTCGATCAAAGTGAGACGCGGAGAAAAAGATGAGTTTACGGCACTCACATCACCCGAAGAAGAATTCCCGATTCGTTAGCGTTTGCTTGGCAAATACAACTCCCAACAGCAGTCCCGCGGTCGTAGTCTCTAAGACGCTGAAGGACATACTTGGGCCTAACACCAGGTGCGGCGTCAGTGCAGTGACAAGAATCCACACGACGGCATACGTGCCGGCAAATAGGACGAGTCCCCAAGCTTTGTCACGCAGGAGGGCAGGCCAAGCGATGACATGCAACGCCAGAGCAATCGTCAACGCTGCCCAGTAGGCGGATGTCGGAGTTGATTGAGGCAACGGACGCTGACTCGCCCCATTTGGCAAAGGTACGCTACGGTACGTCACATTTAAGGCCAATAGAATGGCGAACAAGAAGTGAGCGCCCAAGAGATACTCAATCGCTGTCGTGAGAGCGCGCCCCCGTCGCTCCGCAAAGACATCGTGCGTGAAAGCCGTTTGACATGACGGACAGGTGATTGTCATCGCGTGATTATCGACTGGAACTCGTAGCTTCCGAGCACATTTCGGACATTTGATGATCTCCTTTCGGCTATCGCTGGCGGGAGGCGCGGCTCCACGCCGCGACGCATCGAGACTTAAGGGAAACCGCTTCCGCAAGTGGCTCCCAAGTTGCTGATGCGCCCATCGCCCTGCCCAAGCGCCTCCACATACAAGGAGTAAGCCCCAAAAAGTTAGGGGCAAGGGTTTTCGATCATGCTGTGGGGTTAGTTTACCCTGTTCGCGAGACGATTGTTGCTCTGCCAATTGAGGGCGAACAGCGCCCGTCTCCGAAAACAACTCAAGTCGATCGAGTCCTATGGATGCGAACAGACCGAGCAGCCCCCCGATTACGATAAAAGACCAACCCGACGCACTCCGTTCTGCGGTTGGCCACCATCCGCTTCGTCCGTAACCTGCCGCCGTAAAATCCGTCCAGGTGCGAGGGTAGTCCGCGGTCGCTGACCTCGCATTCTCGACATCCGCAGCGGCAGTCGCTTGGATCGTTTGATCGTCCGTATGGCGACGCGCGGCGTCGTAGCTTTCTCGCGTCGCCCGATTCGAAAGGATTTCCTCCGCCACCAGCACCTCCTTCATCCGCTCGTGGGTTCCGCCACGGTCCGGGTGACATTCCATGGCGCGTCGCCGGAAGGCGAGTTGGATCTCCTCCGAAGTGGCCGTCTCGTCGATGCCGAGAATCGTGTAATGGTCTGGAAGCATAGCAAGTGGCTGATTGTTGCGAACGTAGAGTGGCGCGGTCTGCGTCGGATGCCGCAGGTCCGAAGGTCAACGTCAGTGGACCGAGGTTGCTCTTGTGCGGCAAAGGCAGCGATAGGAGTTGGAGGGGCACAAACGACATACCACTATAGTTGGAAGACATCCCCTCGTGCAAACTTTAGTTTGCAGGCATTGTGCTGGGAAACGAATTACGCAAGGCCAGGCTGGCGGCAGGTTTGACGCAGGAAGAGCTTGCGTTCAGGGCGGAGATTTCGCGTAATTACGTCAGCCTCCTCGAACTGGGCGAAAAATCGCCAACTGTTCAGACGCTGCTGCGATTGTGCAAAGCGCTGGGCATCAAGGCATCAGCGCTCATCGCCCGTATTGAGCGATCCTAGCGGGTTCCCCTGGCGGGAATACTTCTCACGCGGCGATTCCATGTCGGCCGCACCGGCTATTGAAATCGATGAGCTCGTCGAGCAGGCCCGCGAAACGGTGGCCGGCGTGCCGCCGCAGCAACTTCGCGACAGCAGCGCGCTGCGGACGCGCGTGGCGAGCGAATTTGTCCGCATTGAGTCGAGCCTCGACGCGCTGATGGAGAATCGGCCGCGACGGAACATCCTGCGCCGCGGGTCGTAACTCCGCCGGTGATCTTGGCCGATCTCCGTCTTTGTTCCCAACCAGGAGGCACCGCTGTGGAACTTGTGATTGACTCCTCTGGCGTCGTTCGCTGCCTCTAGGGGGAGGCGATCGATCTGGGGGCGCTGGGACGTCTCGCCATTGTGCGCGCCTCCCATGTCGAACCCGACGCGCGCGGCCAGTGGCTCGTCGACCTGACGCCCGTCGACGGGCCGCGCCTCGGCCCCTTCCCGCGCCGCAGCGCCGCCCTGGCCGTCGAAGCGGCCTGGCTGACGCGTCATCGACTCCGCCAATGACGGCGGACTGGGCCCAACGCCCAGAACAAAGCTTTTACGCGAAGGCTTTTGGTCGTTGCAGCCGCCGGCGTGGCGGCGTGTGAAATCTGTTCAGTTCGCGTCGCTGCCGTGCGCTGGGTGCGCGGCGACGTCTTACGTTCCCCCATCCCCTGCATGTTAGGAGAAAACTGCACCATGACCCAAGCCCAATTGGATCGGAGCGTCGCCGCAGCCACAGGCGAAGCGCGCCGCACGATTCGCGAGCGCGGCTTTTCGCTCGCCAACCCGCTCGAAGTGACGTTCGACCCGGAGCCGAGCGGCGACGCCGGCTACGTCGACTGGGACGAAGTCGCCGGCCGGCGCTACGCGCGACTGGCCGTCCACTGAGATTCTCAATCGAAGAGTTCTGTCCCCCGCCTGGCCGCGGCGCGC
>JANOIK010001220.1:0-3883 GCA_031407585.1 Planctomycetota bacterium
TCCGGCGCCACGGCGAGCAGAAGTTCAAAATCTTCACCGTCGCCGAGCGCGTGGTCTAGTGCCGAGCGCCCCGTGCGCGCAGCGAGTTGGACGGCTGCCGCCGCGATGGGAATCGCGGCGAGGTCCAGGGCCACGCCGCAGTCGCTCGCCGTCGCGAGCCGCGACGCGTCGAGGGCCAAACCGTCGCTGATATCCATCCCCGCTTTCAGCTCGTATGCCGCATGAAGTTGGAGCGCCTCACGAACGCGCGGCTCCACCGCGAGGTGCCGCCCCAAAATGCTACCGCCGAGAGACCCGGTGACCAGCAGCGCATCGCCAGGCTGCGCGCCGCTACGCGTGAGCGGCCCGCGCGAGGTCATGCGGCCGAATGCCGTCACGGAGATCGCCAGCGGCCCATCCCACACGTTGGTATCCCCCCCGGCGATGGCCACGCCAAACTCCTCAGCGAGCGGCAGCATGCCGGAGTACAGGCCTGTGGCGAGGTCCATCGCACCAGCGCGCGGCAGCACGAGCGACACAACAACCGCCACCGGCTCCGCCGCCATCGCGGCCAAGTCGCTCAGGTTGACGGCGAGCGCCTTGTGCCCGATCCGCCTCGGGTCGACCTCGACAAGCTTGAAATCGACCTGATCGGTAATCGCGTCAGTCGTCACGACCATATCCGCGCCGTCGGCCCAGCCGAGTACGGCCGCATCGTCGCCGACGCCCAACCGAAGACAAGGACTCGCTGGCAGATGCCGCGTGAGCCACTGGATGAATTGAGATTCCATAGTCGAGCTGAAAGGCAGAATGCCGCCTGCGAACTACTCCCGCCGAGAGACAAACCGTTCAAAAGCACCCTTGGAGAGGTTTGTGGCGGTCAGCGGTGGCTCGGAAGGCGGCGGCAATCGAATGTGGAGAGGTCAAGGTTTTAACCTAGGCGTCTTTTACGATATCGAACGATCGGAAAGTCTGTGTCGATGAGCCGAAACATCTTCCGCGTCTCTGATTCTTCCGTGAACCCGCTGCGTGCATAAAAGCGTGGGCCATGGACTCCCTGCGTCATAACCCAAACCGTGATTTCAGGGACGCGGAGATGGGATTCCATCGTCGTTAAAAGCTGCGTGCCAATTCCTTGACCGTACCATTGGGGGTCGACAAAGAAGGTATAGATTTGCACCGTCGACCTGGGATCGCATTCGTCACCTGGCGGACCATGCACCAAGAAGCCAACAATCGTGTTGTCGTTCTCGGCAACCAAGTACGGCGTATCGGGATTGCATATCAGCTCGCTCGCCCGACGCGTCTCGCGTCCTTCAGAAATCCAGGCCATTTGTTTGGGCGGCATGAACTCTCCGTAGGCGATTTTCCAGGAAGAGACGTGCACCCGCGCAATTTGTTCTGCATCAGCGAGCACAGCTAGTCGAACGCGGAAATGATCCATGATCAGTTATCCGTGACGAGGCTTCGTTCCGCCGCCTGCATTTACCCAAGCTGTGCAATCTCGCCAATTGTCCAGCGTGCCCTTGAGATAGTGCGCGCGATTTCCCGCCGAAAATCCTTGCAAATCACGGCCAAGCACTCTACCGTGACTGCTGGCAGCGCAACTCACGTGCGCTCACAAATCCGTGGCGGCTTATCCTGCGCGTGGGCGCACGGTCGGCCCTCAAGGAAGAGTAACAGATTCGCGCCCGCCCGGCGCGAGCTAGCCCACACGGAGACGCCCGTCGTGCTCGTGGTTTCTCGCAAAGTTGGCGAGCGGATTCTCATCGGTGACAAGATCGCGATCACCGTCGTGAAGGTGTCCGGCGGCGGCGTGCGCATCGGCATCGAGGCCCCTGCCGAGCTGGCCGTCATGCGCGAGGAACTGGCCGAAGAAATCCGCAAGGCCGAACGCGCGGCGATGGAAACCACCGATTTTTCGAATCAGGCCCGCGGGTAGGTCACTTCACGACCGGCTCGGCGGCCGCGTCCGCGGGTTTCTCCGGCTTCTCGGCGACCACCTCAGGGTGTTCGGCGACGACCGGCTCATCCTCGTCGGCCTTGGGCGGCTTCTTCGCGGTGCGAGGAGTGATTTCAATCCCGCTGCGAATATCGATCACCGCCGGCCAATCGGTCCAGTCGCGCGTCGCGTACTGGGCGACGCACTGCTTCAGCCGCGCGAGCTTTACGGCAAACTCGGCCTCGCCGGGAACGCCGTCGCGCGGCGGGGCGCCCCACACGATGCGCGTGCCGCCGCGGGTCACAAAGTCGTAGAGAAAGAACTGGCGATCGTCCTGCACCTTCGGCCAGGCCGAGGGAATGATGTCCTTGAGATTGAGCGACTCCCAGTCGTCGGCCAACTGCACCGCGAGGTCGACGGCTCCCGGAACGCGCGGGTCGTCCCATTTCTGCCCCGCCGTGGGCTGGCCCACGACGCCTGTGATCCGCGGCAGGTAGCTCAGGCGAATCTCGGGCACGTCGACCGCGGGCAATTGCACGCACTGCGAGTCGACCGGCAGCAGCTGTTTGCTCTCGCCGTGCGGCACTTCGATGACTGCCACGGGGCGCCGATACACGACTTCGACGAAAACCGCGGGGGGATATTTTTTCTCGACGCGAGTGACCGACTCGATCCACGGGTGCAGCTTGAACGCGCTTTCGATCTTGGTCAAAAAATCGGGATCAAGCACAGTCAGTCGCCCCGCGAGTCCGGCGCTCTCGATGACCTGCCGACGGACGTCGCCCACAATCCATTCCGGCGGATCGGAAATCGTGATGCCATCGGCAGGCAGCAGATAACGCTCGCGGCCCGCGACGAGGGGCCCGAAACGCTGCCAAATTGCGGTCCCGCCGAGCGTGAGCAGAGCGACGACGCTCAGCACCGCGAGGACGAGCGCGCGACGGCGAGCCAAGGGATGGCCGGCGCTGGCGGCGGCGGCGTCACGGGTGGATTTTGCGGCCTTGGCCGGCGACGACTTGGCCGCGGGTTTTTTGGTCGACGCCGTCGGCGGATTCGGTTTGCTGCGAGCCACGCGAGCGCCTCCTGCCATGAGAGCCACCGGCTCTGCCGGTGGACGGCCACACGCGACGGCCGGCTTCCAAGCCATGGCAATTCGGAAAGAGTCCACCGGCGGAGCCGGTGGCTTTAAAGATCGGTCACCCCAATTCGATAGGGGTGATTACCAAATCTCGAGCTCGGTTTCCAGCTCAACCCCCAGCCGCTCCGCGACGCGGCTGCGGATCAGGTCGATCAGCCGCAGCACGTCCTGGCTGGAAGCCCCCTCCCCCGCCGCGATGAAATTGGCGTGCCGCTGGCTCACCTCGACGCCGCCGACGCGTGTGCCCTTGAGCCCCGCCTGTTCGACTAGCATGCCGGCGCTCATTCCCCGGGGGTTTTTGAACACGCACGCCACATTCTGGTGCGATAGCGGTTGGCCCGCTTTCTTGATGATCCACTGCTTCTGCATGCGTTTGGTCAACTGGGCCGGGTCGTCCGGCTCCAGGTCGAACTCGGCGCTGAGGATCACCAGTTCGTCCAGGCTGCTCTGGCGGTAGGCGAAAACCAGATCCTCGCGATTCCGGTGCACCTGGTCGCCGGCCCGGGTCATCACGGTCGCCCGGCTGGCCCATTGGCCGATGTCGCCGCCGCGGCTGCCGCTGTTTCCGTGCAAGGCTCCGCCGACGGTTCCGGGAATGCCAACCAGGGGCTCGAGGCCCGCCAACCCCGCGCGCACCGTTTCGCTGATGGCATGGGCCAGCTTCACGCCGCCGCCGGCCGTCACGTGGGACCCAGTGATGCGAATCTGGGAGAACGCCGGGCTTGTGAGGCTGATGACCATGCCGGCCACGCCCTCGTCCCGCACGAGCACGTTCGAGCCTCCGCCCAGCAGGCGAATCGGCACATTCTCGTTGCGGCAACGAC
>JANOIK010001273.1:0-1603 GCA_031407585.1 Planctomycetota bacterium
CGGCGTCGCGTCCGGCATGGCGCTCTACTACGCCGGCATCAACTACTTGATTGTGCCGCTCGCGTCGGGCTGCTTCAGCATGCTGCCCATTGCATGGTTGAGCTTCAAACGCAAACGCCGGCTCAAGAAATTTGCCGCCCAGCTCCCAGAAGCCCTGGAGCTCGTCGCCCGCGCCCTCCGCGCCGGGCACAGCCTCGCGTCCGGATTTCGCCTGGTCGCTTCTGAAATGTCCGACCCCATCGGCATGGAATTCAGCCGCGTATTCGAGGAGCAGAACCTGGGGATCCCGTTCGAGGAGGCGCTCGACAACCTCACCGAGCGAATCCCCAACTTGGACCTCAAGTTCTTCGCGACCGCGGTCGTGCTCCAACGCCAGACGGGCGGCGATCTCGCCGAAATCCTCGACAAGATCGGCACGCTCGTCCGCGAACGATTCAAGATCTGGGGCCAGGTGCAGGCGCTCACCGGTGAAGGCCGCCTGTCCGGCATCGTGCTGCTGGCGCTGCCGCCCATGTTATTCGTCGCCGTGTACCGCATGAACCCGGACTACCTGATGCTGCTCTTCACCGACGACCTCGGCAAAAAAATGCTGATCGGCGGCGTGCTGCTGCAGCTCCTCGGCGCCTTGGTCATCCGCAAGATTGTGAATATCAGAGTGTAAGAGGGAGTGGTGAGTGGTCGCGCGTCGACCGCTTACCGCCGCTCAGCCATTTCCACCACTTACGACTCACCACTCACTCCTAGACTCGGCCACCACCATGAACGCCCCACTCGCCTCGATCATGTCGAACGAAATGGTGACTCAGCTCGCCATTTTTGGCTGCGTGGCTGCGGCCGCGTGGTGGTTGCTGGAAACCTTCTCGCGCAAGAAGCCCCGCGCCGAACAGCGGCTCGAGGACTTTCGTGAACCCAACTCGCGCAAAGGCGACATGCTGCGCGACGTGAAGGGCAAAGGCGCGATGGCCAAGATGATCCAAAGGGCGTCGCCCGCGCTCTCGGCGCCCATGACGCCCAAGAACGAAGCCGACGTCAGCAAGACCCGCGAAAAACTCAACATGGCTGGCTTCCGCAGCGAGGGAGCCATGCAGATCTACTGGTCGATGAAGACCGTTGGTCTCGCGGCCGGATTCCTGCTCTCGGGCGGCGTCCTCGGCTTCACCCGCGGTTGGGACATCGACACGCTTACCTACTCCGGCATCACCGCCGGCATCTGCTTCTACCTTCCCGAGGTCGTCCTCTGGATCGTGAAGCGGAGCCGCCAGGACAACATCTTTTACGGCTTGCCCGATGCGCTCGATCTGCTGGTCGTGTGCGTCGAAGCGGGCCTCGGCCTCGACCAGGCGATGCGCAAGGTCACCGACGAAATGAAGAAGACCTTCCGCGTCATTGCCGAAGAGTTCGCCCTCTGCAACCTCCAACTCCAGATGGGACGCGCCCGCAACGAGGTGCTCCACGACCTCGGCGCCCGCACGGGCGTCGACGACTTGAAGGCCCTTGCGGCGATCCTGATTCAGGCCGACAAATTCGGCTCCAGCGTCGCCCAGGCCCTCCGTGTGCAAAGCGACTCGATGCGCACGCGCCGCCGTCAGATGGCCGAAGAGAA
>JANOIK010001278.1:0-1715 GCA_031407585.1 Planctomycetota bacterium
GCCCCGTCAACTTCGCCAACTCCTCCTCCACCGCCTCGGCCCAAATCTCGTACCCCTTCGGCGACGGATGCAAACCGTCGCCCATCACGTCCCGCGGAATGTTCCCATCGTCGTCGAGGAACTCATCGCCGATGTCGAGGTAATGCACTTTCTCCCCATCGTCGAGCTTGGAAATCCTCGCGTTGATCTCCGCAATCGTCGCCCGCACGGGATCGCCGGCCCGTCCGCGCGGAAATACGGCGAGCAGCAGAATGTTCGCCTCGGGAAAACACGAACGCAGCTTCGCGACAACCGCCCCAATCCCCTCGGCAATCTCAGCCGCGCTATTCCGCCCCGTGTTGTTCGTGCCGATCATCAGCATCACGGCCTTCGGCGAGAACCCTTCGCCCTCGCCGTCCGCCAGTCGATAGAGCACGCCCTGCGTCGTATCGCCCGCGATGCCAAAATTAGCGACCTTCATGTCCCCAAAATACTTGTCGAACACCGGCTTGCCGCCAAACGGCCCGTCCGCGTTCCGCCAGAAGTCGGTGATCGAATCCCCCATGAACAGCAGCTCCGCGTCCCCCTCCTTAGCCACCGCGACGTTATTGCGATGCTTCTGCCGAAACGGCGGCGCCAGGCTGGGAACGACCGCCGAGTTCGGCCCAGGCGCCCGCACCTCGACCAGCGCGGGAAACTTCTCGAGCACCGCCTTGGTCTGCGGATCCGCCGACGCGATAAACGCCGCGAGCGCCTTCTCGGCAGTCGCGATCTCCTCCGCCGTCGGCCGCGCGATGCGCACAACCTCGGGAATCTCGACCGCAGTGTCCTGACCCCGGCACGGCGCCAACCCGCCGACGGTCAGCAGAGCGCCACAGAAGCACCTAAGCAACAGAGAACGGCGCATGATCTCTCCAGAATGAGAAGAACGATGAGGGTAAACCGCGTGAACCAACGGCTCACACTACTAAACTCCCAACCGCCGCTCAACTCTCGCCGCTCCACGGCGCGAGCCACGTACGGCGCCCCGGCCGCGGAATTGGCTTTTTGACGCGGAAAACACTCCCCGGTTAATATTGCTGATCGAGCTACTCGTCTTGCCGCAAAAAAACCCGCCTGGGTGAACTTCGCTCATGAACGCAAACAAAATTGGCATGGTCGCCTGCGTCTTCACCGGAATCATCATCGGCGCTCAAGCGACTCAGGCGGCCCCTCTCTACAAGGCCGTCGCGCTGCATTCCAATCCCTGGCGAGAGTCGTATGTCTCAAGCATCGCACCGCTGAACCAGGCTGGCTGGCAACATGGACATGCCGTCCTGTGGACCGGATCGCCGGCAAGCCTCGTCGATCTGCACCCGCCGGGATACCTCAGTTCGTACGCGGCGGCGACGTCGGGTCCACAGCAGGTTGGCGCCGCCTCAACTACGTCGATTGCCAGTCACGCAATGCTCTGGAGCGGTACGGCGGCCAGCTACGTCGATTTGAATCCCGCGGGAGCCTCGGACTCCGACGCCCATGGCATCGACGGCTCGACGCAAGTCGGCTGGGAGAGAAGCGGACGCGGTGAACCGATACGCGCCCTAAAATGGAACGGCACAGCGGACAGCGCCGTCAGCCTCCACCCCACGGGGTTTGCCACGTCGCAAGCGCACGACGTCTCGGGAAACTTCCAAGTCGGTTCCGCCACGGGCCCCCCCACCGGAAATGCTGAGCACGCGTATCTGTGGAATGGAACG
>JANOIK010001284.1:0-3684 GCA_031407585.1 Planctomycetota bacterium
AACGTCTCCATGTTTGGGACGCTTCCGGGGATTCATAAGCCGCAGGTGTGGGTGGACAAGACCGACGCGGAGCGCGCCGCGCCGCTGCTCGTCGAGTTCGAGGAGCGAACGCGACGGCAGGAGCAGCCCGCGGACGACTGGGAGCCGATCATGGTCGTGTGCGAGGAGTGCGGGCAGGCGACGCAGTTCCCGGCGTCGAAGTTGGGCTCGGTCGAAACGTGTCCCAAGTGCCAGGCGTACGTGGATGTGGGAGATGAGTGCGAGTTGGAGGGGTGGGACGCGGAGGGGGAAGACGAGTGATTGGGGTGCATGTCGATTTGTTGGAGATGCACGTGCCTTCGACGGAGGGGGAACGACCGCGGATTACGCGGATTTCACGGATGAATGCGGAAGAGGCTTTGGATTTTTCTTATCCGCGTTGATCCGTCCCATCCGCGTTCATCCGCGGCCAATTCTGGAGATGCCTTTGAAGAGGTTGTCCATAGCTCGGACACTGTCGTGGAGGCGACGGTCGGGAATCCCTCCCCTAGCCCCTCCCTTCGAGGGAGGGGGATAACACGCGGCGGATTTCGATTGTTGGGGATTGGGGCGTCATCTCTAGTTGGGGTCCCTGTTGGAACCCACCTCCGCTTCGGAGTCGTCGCTATGGCAACATCGTCGAATTGGGTAGCGCGGATCGTGCTTTGCGTAGCGGCCGTGATCGGCGCGGCGGACGCCGCGCGGACCGCGTACGCCGCGCCGATATTGCCCGGCGACTTCGACCTGAATGGGACCGTGGACGGCCACGACATCTTGTCTTGGCAGCGGCACATCAACACGTCGCTAGAGTTAGACAACTGGAAGGCCCACTACGGCGAGCCCTATTTCGTGGCGCCCGCAGCGACTCCGACGCCCGAGCCGGGGAGCGCTACACTGCTGGCGGGATTGGGCGGCTGGCTGGCGCTGCAGGGCAGGCGGCGACGGGACCCCCGGTCAGTGACCGGGGGCTAAGTGGGGCGTCACATGTCGACGCCCGATAGCAGCGCGATGATTTGCAGCAGGGCGAGTAGGCGGTGGCGTTGCGATGGCGCGTTACGCCGCAGGAACTCCTATGCATCGCGGGCGTAGCGAAGGTACTCGCCACGCGATTCTTGGATGACCTCGGGGCCGAGCTGGGCGACGGCTTCGCGCCACGCGGGCTCGACCTGGGCGATGGCCTGGGGATCGCCGTCGATCGCGGGGAAGATGACGTCGTCGAGCATCTCGAGGCGCTCGACGACCTCAGGCGGTGCGTTCGCGGTGAGATTGTTGGGGTTCATGAATGGCCTCCCTCTATTCAATCTACGCGGCGGCATTCCGGGACGGCCAGAGCAACCCGGCGCGCTTACGCTAACGTAATATTGGGGGAGCCCCCCGGTCGTCGGCGGCGCGCTTCGCTATACTAATGCGAACCGAGGAGTCACCGCATGGCGCAGCGCAATTCGCGACTTGTTTTGAGACGGACGTTGCTGACCTTGCCAGCAATCCTTTTCATACTGCTGGGGGAGCGGAACGCCGTGGGAGCGGACGCCTACGATCCGCTGGCGGTGGGCGACGGCGACGTTCCGCCGCCGCTTGAGCTGGTCGTTCACGACGCGGTTCGCAACCGGGACATTCCGCTCTTGGCTTATCTGCCGCCGGCCGAGCGAACGATTCTGGGCGGCCAGCCGATCGTGGTGCTGTTCAGCCATGGCTTGGGCGGGACGCGCGCGATGTGTGCGTATTTGGGAAATCACTGGGCGGCGCGGGGCTACGCCGCCATCTTCTTGCAGCACCCCGGCAGTGATGATTCGGTTTGGCGGGACAAGCGACCGCTGGAGCGGATGGCGGCGATGCGGGCGGCGGCGAGTCTGGAGAACTTGTTGCATCGCGTGAAGGACGTGCCTGCGGTCCTCGACTCGCTCGAACGATGGAACACGGACGCCGATCATGAGCTGGCAGCGCGACTCGACTTGAAGCATGTGGGGATGTCGGGCCATTCGTTTGGCGCCGTGACCACGCAGGCGGTGAGCGGGCAGGCCTATGCGGGCAACGCGGCGGGGTTTACGGACGCGCGGATCAAGGCGGCGATCGCCTTCAGCCCGGGCACGCCGCGGCACGGGACGGCGGAGGAGGCGTTTGGCGGCGTAACGATTCCCTGGCTGCTGATGACCGGGACGAACGACACGGCGCCTGTCGGCGGACAGACGGTCGAGTCGCGGCTGGCGGTGTTCCCCGCACTGCCGCCGGGGGAGAAATACGAACTGGTGCTCGAGGGCGCGGAGCACTCGGCGTTCACCGACCGGCCGTTGCCCGGCGATCGCGAGGAACGGAACCCCAACCATCACCGCGCAATCCTGGCCATCAGCACCGCGTTTTGGGATGTGTACCTACGGGACGATGCCGCCGCGAAAGCCTGGCTCGATGGGGAAGGGCCGCGGAGCGTGCTCCAGGAGAAGGATCGCTGGCAAAAGAAATAGTGCCGAAACGCTAAGACGCAAGCGGCTGGGGTTGATTCGACGGCGTGGACCGGGCCACTTGGGTAACTTGCTCGATTGGGAGCCGAAGGGCCGGTAGAATGGCCGCTCCCTCGACCGCCCCTCCCGGAGCAAACATCATGAAGCGGCTCTTTCCTGCCCTCGTGACAACGGCAATGCTTGGCGCCCTGGCGTGTGCCGCCCGGGCCGTGGCCGTCAACTATATGGTGACTGACTTGGGGCCGTTGCCCGCGGGGGCGACGCGAGATTTCGCCGAGGGGCTGAACGCCGCCGGCGACGTGGCGGGATACACCTCCACCGCGGCCCTAGCGAGCGAGGCGTTTGGCTGGACCGATGGCGGCGGGTTCGATCAGCTCGGCACGCTCGGCGGGACCAGCTCGTTCGGCTTCGCGATTAACGACGCTGGCGTCGTCGTGGGGCGCAGCGATTTGGGCGTCGGCTCGCAGACGCGGCCGTTTCGCGCGCTGCCCGGCGGAGCCATGCAAAACCTGGGCACGTTCGGCGGAAACTTTGGCTCGGCCAACGATATCAACTCCAGCGGCGTGATCACCGGCAGCGCCTCGTCGGCGTCGACCTCGCGGGCGTTCACCTGGCAGGAAGGCGTGGGCATGACCGACATCGGAAACTTCACGGTGGCGGGGCTCAGCTCGGGGCAGGCGATCAACGCGGCGGGGCGCGTCGTGGGACAAGGCACAACGGCTGGCGGAGAGTTGCACGCCTTCTGGTGGAACGGCGTCGCGATGCAAGACATCGGCGTGCTGGGATCGGGCAACTCGAGCCTGGCGCTGGGCATGAACGACGCGGATGCGGTCGTGGGACTCTCAACGACCGACGCGATGGGCACGAGTACGCACGCGTTCCTGTGGACCAGCGGTGCCGGGATGGTGCAGCTCGGCGAGCTCGCGCCGTTCGACACGCGGGCGTTCGACATCAACAACGGCGGCGACGCGGTGGGGTGGTCGTGGACCGACGCGGTGGGAACCGTGCGCGCCGTGCTGTGGGAGGACGGCGGGCCGGTGATTAATCTCAACACGCGGATTCCCGGAGGCAGCGGGTGGCTGCTGAACGAGGCGCGCGGCATCAACGACGCCGGGCAGATCGTGGGGAACGGCGTGCTCAACGGTTCGCCGCGGGCGTTTTTGCTGACGCCGGTGCCCGAGCCGAGCGGGGGCGTCTTGGCGGGGCTCGC
>JANOIK010000048.1:0-2129 GCA_031407585.1 Planctomycetota bacterium
GAGAAGGGCGTGGTGACGTGCCCGTGGCATGCGTGGCACTTTTCGGTGTGCGACGGCACGTGGTGCGACAACCCGCGGATCAAGATTGACGCGTTCGACGTGCGCGTGGTGGGGGATGAGATTCAGGTGAGCCGCGAGCCGCGGCTCAGCACTTAGCCCCCGGTCACGCATTAACTGAAATACGCCCCGGGGGCTAAATTACGGCGCGGCGTCGAAACTTACTCCTCACCTTCCGCGAGCCACTTCATTTCGGTCACCTGGTCGAGCGTTTGCGTGATGGTTTGCCCGCCGGTGGTGAGCACCAGCGTCATGTGGTGAACGAGCGACGTCGACTCGAGCCGGCCCGCGGTGCGGTTGAACAGAATCTCGCCGTCGGTCGTTTGCTTCTCGATTTTTGCGGTGGCGGTTCCGCCGGCGAAGGCGATATCCAGCGTGGGCTTGAACGCCTCGAGCGCGACGCCGTCCACATCGCGAGCGCCCACGTAGCGGTATTCGATCTTGATCGTCTGCTTGCCGAGCACCGCGTTTTCGGCCTCGGCGGTCGACGTCCACGGCTTGCTGGGATCGAGCGTTTCCGGCACCTCGAACGCCATGCGCTCCATCATTTGCTCGAGGCCCTCGGCCGTGGCCATGTCGCCCATAGCCGCGGCGCCGGGCGCGGCGGCAACGGCGGCGATCAGTTCGTCGGGCACGGAAACATCGCTGATCTTGCCGCGCGGCGACATCGTGAGCGTGAACTTGGCTCGCGTCATCTCGCGAAATAGCGGGGCAATCATCGCGGCAAAACCCTGCGGCTCCTCGGTCGAGGCCGAGTCGAACTCCACCGCGTCGCCCTGCGGCGGTTTGATCGACATCGTCATGCGGTCGATCTTCTGCGAGACCGCGGCCGAGCCGTCGTCGTTCACTTTGTCGACGACCCAAGACATCCGAATGACGTTGACGATGTCCTGCCCCTCCGCGCCGCCGGCGCCCAGGTCCATGCCTTGCTTCATGTTCTGGGTCATGCGGTAGCGGAACTTGGCGCCGGGCTCGAATTTCCAGACGAGCGGGTCGGCGGCGTTGGCCGTGGTGGTGCATGCGGTGACGAGCGCGAGTGCAAGTGCGGAGAGCGCGACGAGGGACGCGCTAAGCCGCAAGCGGCGGGGGTGGTGTGTTGCGAGGGGCATGGGGGTGGTCCCTTTTTAGAGTTGGGTGCTTTGGCCGGGGGCGAGGACGATGGGCTCAGCGGCCGTTTGGCGCTTGACCGCGGCGGCCCAGGCTTCGGCGTCTTGGGCGATCTCCGGCCACGTATTGTAGTGGCAGGGCGTCACTCGTTTGGGGTTCAGCATCTTGATCGCTTCGATCGAATCGTCCGGGCCCATCGTGAACCTGTCGCCGATGGGCAGAATCGCGAGGTCGAGGCCGCCGAGGCCGATGAGCTTCATGTCCAGAAACAGCCCGGTGTCGCCCGCAATGTAGAGCCGCTTGCCGGACAGTTCGAGCAGGAAGCCGCCGGCGACGCCGCCGTACGTGCCGTCGGCGAAGCTGGAGCTGTGGTGCGCGATCGTCATCTTGGCACGGCCGAAGGGCTGTTCGATGGCGCCGCCGGGGTTGATCGCCACGACCTTGTCCTCGGCAACGCCCTGCCGCTTGAGCCACTCGGTCACCTCGTAATTGGCGAGCACCGTGGCGCCGGATCGCGTGGCAATGGAAACGGCGTCGGCAATGTGGTCGAAGTGGGCGTGGGTAAGCAGAATGAAGTCGGCGTCGATGCCCGCCGCCTTGACCGGCGCCGCGTCGTTCTGGTCGAGGAACGGATCGACGAGCAACCGATGGCCGCCCGCGAGAATGGCGAACGTGGAGTGGCCGAGCCAGGTGATTTTTACGGACATGGGTCGCTCAGGGGATTGAACCGCCAAGGACGCCGAGGACGTCGAGGGGGGAAGGGAGTGATTCACGAAGGCGGGAACTGCTTAGACTTGTACCGTGTGAGGTATGATAGTGACAAGCGACTGGCCCGCGATCATCGAGACGACCCGCGCAAATATGATACAGCCTACGGGACTTTTCGGGGTGGCACGCCCAAGGTCCGCCGCAGGGCATGGTGGCAGCGCAATTCGGCGCCGCGACCACGCCCTGCGCGGACTTGG
>JANOIK010000062.1:0-3998 GCA_031407585.1 Planctomycetota bacterium
AATATCAAACACACCAAACCCCCCCCCCCCCCCCGTCGTACGGTGGGATAACGCCCCCCGTCCGCCCCGCCGCAACGCGCCCCACACCCCAACGAGCCCCAGGAAAATCACCCCCGCCCCCGGCTCCGGCACAGCCACCGCCCGAAACACCACATAATCCCCCGCGGCGTACGCGGCCTGTCCCACAAACATCCCGTCCCTGCCCGAATCGATGGCCCACCGCGTTACGCCCGCAGGCGCCGGCCCCGCCAGCAAATCGGTGAAATCGAGGAACCCCAAGTCCGCGTGCCACAGAAAGCTGCGCGGATCGATCATCCGGCCGTCAGCATCGGTGTCCTTGAAATAGGACCCGAACGCCCAGCCTTCGTCGGTGAGCCCCCCGGGACTCAGGATGTAACCCGCCGGCCCAACAATCGGGATGATTCCGCGTTGAACGTCATACATCCACAATTGGCTTTCGTGCACATCGCCCACATCGACGAGGTACGTCGTGCCCAAAGCTTGCCCTGAATCATTCGTGACTCGCACGTAGCTCGTGCGAGTCAGACTCGGATCGTCGCTCGTCAGCGGCAGCTCGAGCGGCCGCGTGGCGACGCCGTCGTCGACCCAGGGCAGGGCGCCCAAATAGGCTTCGCCCCGATACTTCGACGTCCATCCCAGGACATGCGTCGCGTCGAGCTGCTTCGAAAAGTGATTCTCAATGCCGCCGCGCCCGTTGCGCATTTCCTCGTCGAACAGGCCCAGCCAGCGCGTCCCGCCGGCATCCGCCGACCAGACGCCCTCGTTGTAGTCGGGAACCGTCGAGGCCATGGTTCCTAGGACCCGGCCGCTTGCACCAATTCCTTCGACAGTGACGTACAGTTCCACATCAACGCCAGCCGGGTCGACGCCGGGCAACGCGATCGCCCGCGTCGCCAAGCCGTCGTCAACCCAGGCGACCCCGTTGTAACTTCCTGGCAACCGTGCGACTCCCGCCGTCCAGCCGCTTTCATTCACCGCGTCGAGCCGGCTGTCGCTCAGCCCGCCGTCCCTCAGGAACTCAGGACCGTACAGCCCGACTGCGCGCGTTATGCCGTCACGGTAGGTCCATGTCGTCTCGCCCGTGTCGCGAATCTCCAGAGGTCCGCCCGGCCACTTCTCCTCGTTGAAGAATTGCGTCGAGCGGCCTGTGACGATTCCCGAGTCGGTAATGCCGAGCGCGTAGCTCGTGCGAACCCCGCCCGGTCCTGAATGGTGCGCGTCGGCCAGACCGATGGTCCGCGTAACGGCGCCGTCGTAGAACCACGCGCGCGTCAAGGTACTAAACGTGCCCCAGCCATCGTAAGCAGTACCTGTCGCCTGATCCCGCTCGTTGAAACCGATAACTCGGTTCGCGCCGACCCACGAGTCGGCCGGTTCGCCCAGCCGCGGCAGACCGATGCGACGCGTCGCCGCGCCGTCGTACACCCAACCCCACTGCGCGAAGTCGTCGTCCGCTCGGGAGAACCCCTTGCGCCACTCGCCCGCGACGTGCCCCGCCGCATTGACCATGGACGGCAAATCCACCATCGGGGCGTCATGCGGGACCGTCGGGGCGTTCCACAAACCGATCTGTCGCACAACGACGCCGTCGTAGTGCCACGCCGACACCAGCGCACTGCCGTCGTAACGATTCGATTGGCCGGCAATGTTGTCGGCAGTTTTTGGATACGCGATGAAACTCGACGTGTTGCCGTGCGCGTCGGTGTGCGCCGCATCGAACAGCCCCAGCCGCGTCACCTGCCCGCTCTGGTACAACCACGTGGAAACTCCCCACGAAGGCGAAGCCGCCGTTTGGTAGCTTTCGCCCAGCACTTCGCCGCCCGGTAGCAATGGCCGCTGCCCGGAGCCGACGTTCGAGGGCCCTGCCATCAAAGTCCCGTCGGGGCCGCGGTGCGCCGCATCGTCCAGGGCGAACAGCTCCACTCGAAACCGCACCCCCGCCGCGCTCGCGGAACCGGCCCCAATGGCCGCCAAGAGCAGCCCGCAGATCATCGCCCGCCGCAGCATTCGGCCCACGAGCGCTACCATTTATTTTCAACTTTCTGGCGCAAGGTGGTAGAAATAGTGCCAGCACATCGTGTAGGATCACACACGGTGCATAAACATCCGTGCGCTACTTCGCCCGTTCTTTGAAAACCCAAATCCCAATTCCACCAAGCGGCCGCCAAGCCGCTTGCGGTTTAGCCTCGCGCGCCCGAGCGTCCGCCTAACCGGTCACTAAAACCCTAAAAGCGGACACTATGGACGCCAAAGCGGACAGTATGAGGACCAAAGCGGACACTAAAACAGCCGCTCCCGGCGGCCCGCTCGCAAAGAAACGCCGAGTTTTCCCGAGTCGCCAGCCGCTCGAACGCGCTCAAAGATGCCTTTCTGTCCGCCAAGCACAGAATCTTTCGCCGGCGCCGCCGGACAAAACCCCGTCGGCCCCGGCGAGCCCCGCTTCAGCAGGCGGGCGCACCACGATTCGCCCCGCATCACCGAACCGGCTGCGGATTAATCTCAAACGGCAGCGTCGCACGCCCGATCTTTCCCGAGCGTTGATCCGTGATCGTCAGCTCCATCTGGTACTTGCCCGGCGAAATCCGCGTCGGCAGCGTCACCCCGTACTGCAGGTGAAAATCCCGCCGCCGCCCGCGGCACACGTCCGACACGTCCGGAAACTGGGCCCCGTCGATCCGCTGCCCCGCGTGGTCCAGCACCTGGTAGCTCGTGGCCAACAGCGTCTCGAATCCCGCGGCCGTCGAGGCGCTCGCGAAGTTCTCCACCTCGGCGTACAGCGTCACCGGCGTGCCGGGCTCGAAGGCGCCGAGCTCGAGCGGTTCGTAGGCGCCGTACCCGTCCACCCGCTTCACGAACGACAGGTTCTTGATTTGCAGCGTCGCCAATTGGGCCAGTGCCGCGCGGGCGTCGTCCAGGTGTACCAGTGCCGTCGCGGCCCGCTGTTTGTCGTCGAGCGTTGCGGTGGTGCTGAGATAGGCGCCCATCGCGAAAAGCTGCTTCGACCAGTAATCCTGCTGCCCGGGCGAGGCCCCGGGGATCGGCTTGTACGCTTCCTCCTCGCGACCGGCGACCAGCTGGAGCGCCCGCAGCCGCAGGTGATCCTGCAACTCCGCGACGTTGGTGGGCTGCGGCTCGACGAATGTCTCCAGGTCATCGATCGCCGTCTCGAGCTCGCCGCGCCAGTCGCGCGGCCGGGGCAGATCGTTCGACGCGGACGCCTGCTGCACGCCAGCGTCATCGGGAGTCGGCGTGGAGATTGCATTGGCGACCACCGCCTCGTCCGCCGGCGGCGGGGCGAGTTCGATGACTTGCACCGTCGGCGCGGGCTGCTTCAAGGTCGAGACCTGCGAACGCGGCTCCGCCCGATCGCGCGCCGTCACCACGACGGGTGATGGCGCCTCGTGGGAGTCGGCCCCGTCGGTCGCCAATTGCGTTTCGGCATCCTGCTCGCGCAACTCTCGCTCGGCCAATTGCCGGCGGTAGTCGAGCTCCGAGCGGAACTGAGTGACGATGAGCCGGTACTGCTCCGGCTTGGCCGACCGCAGTTCGACGAGCAGCTTCTGCTGGGCCGCGCGGTCGATGTCGCCGATTTCCTGCAGGTCCTTCAGCACGCCGTTAAGAGCGTCCTCGCTCGTGGCAGGCTCCTGACCGAGAGCCTTGCGAAGCGCCACGGCCTTGGGGTCGTTCGCCGCGATCGCGGGATCGACCGCCGTCGCCGGCGTCACCGCCGCCTGCTGCGCGTCCTGCCGCCGCGAGCCCGAGAGATACGTGGGCATCACCGGCGCCGCACACCCAGCGACGAACGCCGCCATGAGCGCCGCGCAAGCGCAGAGGCCCCGCAGGTTCAACCTTGAAGTCGAGACGATCATCCGCTCGCGATCCTTCGCGCTCTTGCTGAAGAGACTGCCAAGAGATTACCGGGACGTGGGGCCGCAGAGAGTAGCGAACCGCTGGCGCCCCAGCAAGTTCAGCCCAAG
>JANOIK010000069.1:0-5001 GCA_031407585.1 Planctomycetota bacterium
GCGAGCCACTGGTCGAGCACCTCGCGGCGTTCGGGCGCCTCGACGCCGCCGCCCCAGGTAATCGCCGCGTGCTTCCACAGTTTCGCAACCGTCGTGAGGAAGCTGAGCCGCTGCTCCAGCCGGTCGGCCTCGAACTCCCACTCGGTCTGCAGCGGCTCCATGCCGTCGTCGGCCAGATCGCCCTCGACTCCGTCGTCGGTGCTATCGCGAAAGTTCATGCCCTCGTAGGCGGCGCCGAACAGGCCGTTCTCGCCCTCGCCGTCGTCGTCGTCGCCTTCGAGGTCATCGCCAGAGTCGCCGCCGGCGTTCTCGAACTCGCCGCCCGGTTCGCCGTCGCCGTCGATGGCGTCGTCGCCCTCCAGATCGTCGTCGTACTCGTAGTCGTACTCGAAATCGTCGTCTTCGTTTTCGTCGTCGTCGGCATCGCCGAAGGGAATGTCGTCGTCGAAGTCACCGCCCTGCAGGTTGACGCCCGCGAGACGCAGCCCGGGGGCTTGCCAATACTCTTCGGCGTTGGCTTCCAGGTAGCCGAAGAATCGCGCGACCTCGGGCCAGCGGTCGTCGCCGCTGGCGTGCTGCTGCGCCTCGACCGTGGCGAGCCAGTGGAACGCCAGCGGGTGAAAGGAAATGTCGCCCTCGTCCAGCGGCGTGCGATCGCGTTGGTTCACCCACTGCATCATGAGCGCGCGGGCGGCGACCGTGTCGCCGTGATCGAGCAGCGCTTCGATGACGAGCTGGAAAGCCTTGGAGGAATCGAACTGGTCGACGAATAGCCGCCAGAACGCGACGTCTCCCGCGGCGGCGCCGGCCTTGTGCCAGGCGTTCAGGGCGCCGGCGACCAAGTTGGCCGACACTTCGATTTCTTTCGCCACGAGGCGCTTCACGCCCTCGACGCTCGCGGTGGCGAACTGGTCCCACCACCGCGTGAGCCGAGCGAGGATCGCGGAGAAACGCTCCTCGAGCGCGCCGCTGTCGACCGCCGCGGCCTCGCTCCACGCGCGAGCCGCGAGGTCGAGAATCTGCTCGACCAGCTCGATCAGCTCGTCGACCCGCCAGTCGTGTACCGTGTTCTCCAGCGCGGGGAACAGGCTGAAGTTGGCCGCGAAGCCCACGACGTTCCAGGGATCGACCAGGGCGCCGCATTCGATGGCCCGGTGCAGGAGCTCCTCGATTTTCTCGAGGTCGTCGACCACCGGCTCGAGCTCATCGCGGTCGAGCGCGTCGTGCCCGGAGGTGAGTCGGCAGTAAATGGCCGTGAGCATGCGGGCCGAGGCGACGCGGACGGAATCGGCCTGGCGGAGGGCCGACTCGGTGCGGCCCATGCGGGCGAACAGCAGCGCGAGGTGCACGCGCTGGAGCTGCACGGCGCGGCGGCGAGACAGCTCGTGATTCAAGTGCTGCCGGGCGCCGCCGAAGGGCTGCCGCGTCCGTTGGGCTTCTTCTCGCAGGCGATCGCCGTGCGGCCCTGCGGCCTTGGCGAGCAGTTGCTGGTAGAAGTCGTCGCGATACGCGGCAATGAGCGGCAGCAGCGTCGAGAGCGTGACGGTCGAATCGTGTCGGCCCGGGGCGTCGCCGCTGGTGCCGGAGGCCATGAGGATGGTGCCGGCTAGCACCGCGGCGGCTTCGTCGAGCCGATCCTCGCAATCGGCGCCCGTCTGCTCTGGCTCAGGCGCCGCCTCTTTGGCCTGCCCCGACTTCCGAGTCTGTTTGGCGGCTGCGGGTTTCGGCGGCGCGGGCGCCGCGGCTTCGCACCGCGTCAGCAGCGCGTCGAGCGTCATCTGCTGCAGCACGAACCGCGAATAGTACCCGGCGCTGGAAATCTGATGCGGATCCCACTGCCCGAAGTGGTAGTTGGGTCGGCGGTTCACCGGGTGGTCGAAGTCGTACGCCCGCACGTCGAGCGCGATTTCCTCCAGCCGGTCGAGATCGAACCACGCGCGGGAAAGAATGTCGGGCTCGGCCTCGCGCAGGATCTCAAGCGCCCGCGAGATGAGCTGCTCGTATCGACCCACGGCCACACCGGCGCCGCGGACGTACAGGGCCACCGGGCGCACGTACTCGTGCGGGTAGGGTTCGTTCCGCGTGCCGGAGGAGAGCGTGGCGGTCGGCCGGTAGCCGACATAGTCGTTCAGCTGCGAGACTGCGCCCTGCACGATGCGTTCGCGCTCGTTCCACGGTCCGCCCTGGGCGAGCACGCACTCGCAGGCTTCGCCGAGGAAGAACGGACGCCACAGCTCCGACTCGCTCTGGTGGTGCAGCAGGTCGCGGTGGAACTCGCGATAGTCGGTCAGCAATCGGTCGAGGGCCAGCTCGACCACCGCGCGGGCTTGGGAGACGTCGGCAAAGGCCCCGCCGCCTTGGGCGAGCCGATCGATGGCGGCCAGCAGCCATTGCCGCAGGGTCACTACAGCGGCGGGAAGTTGGCCGGCCGCGGGCGGACACGGTCCCCCACCGTCCGCAGCTTCGATCGAGCGAAACAGCTCATTGAGATTTCGCAAAAACCGGCCGTCCCGGGCGCCGGAGGAGAAGTTCAGGTACCCGACCACCTCGTCCAGCACAACGGCGTCGGCGGCGGCGGGCTGGGGATGCGGGACGTTCACGGCGGTTCCAAGTGCACGGGTCGAGCGATTTCCAGCAATCCCGCTCGCCACGCGGCTCTGCCGGCGCGGGCGGGGACGCGTGGCTTGCGAAAATCGGCGAAAAGACGCCCAGGGCAGCCGCCGAGCCCCTAAGCGTGCGGCGCCGGACGCATCCGGGGGAATCTATGGTACGGGACGCCCGTGAAAGTGGTCTAGGCGCCCCCGAAAGGCCCCTCATCGGGGTGCCATGCCCACGTCCGCGTGGGCATGCAGAGCTGCGGGGGACATGGCCACGTCGGCGGACCTTCGAGGCCATGGCACACGTCACAAGTGCGAGTTTCACCGCTTTTCTTTGTCCCTCGGCGCCGCGCCGATTAGACTGGTTGAGGGGCGTCCCCCCATTGCCAGTCAGCTAGATTTCCTCCTCGACAAGACCGTACGCTCATGACCTTCGCTCCTCTGCTGTCCCGTCGTCCTGTCGCGGTTGCCCTCTTGCTGCTAGCGGGGTTCGCGGCGCCTTGGGCTGGTCGCCTGTCTCACGCCGCCAACTTGCTCGTGAGTTACGAGGACGCTGCTCGCCAGGGACTGGAGCGCACGTGGTTCGCCCAAGTTCCGCTCGACCCCAGCCGCAGCCGCGTTAGCAGTTGGTATCTGTACTACGACCGGTTGTACTGCGTCACCGACTCGGGCTCGGTGACGGCGCTCAACGCCGAGACCGGCGCCAAGCTTTGGACGCGCCAAATCGGCAACTCGGGCATCGCCGCGTTCGGCCCTGACGCCAACGCCGATTATCTGGGCGTCGTGAGCGGATCGCGCATCTACCTGCTCGAGCGCGAGACCGGGCGGGTCAAGTGGTCGCGGGATCTGGGCGGCGCTCCCGCCACCGGGCCGGCGCTCAGCAAAGATTACGCGTACGTCGCGCTCGCCACCGGCCGCATCGAAGGCTACCCGCTGGCCGATCCCAAGAAGCAGCCGTGGTACTACCAGTCGATCGGCCGCACGCATCTGCGGCCCACGACGACCGGCCGGGTTGTCAGTTGGCCGACGACCGAGGGCTACTTGTACGCCAGCCGCGCCGACGACCCGGGCGTGCTTTACCGTCTGGCCACGGGCGCCGACATCGTCACCTCGCCGGCGCAGCTGACGCCGAATATCTACATCGCGTCGCTCGACGGCTACCTGTACTGCCTGAACGAACTCACGGGCAACGAACTGTGGCGGTACTCGACCGGCTACCCGGTCATGAGCTCGCCGGCCATCGTGGGCAAGCACGCCTACGTCGCTTCGATTCAGCCAGTGCTGCACTGCGTGGATTCGACGACGGGCACGCCCCTGTGGAGCGTCGCCGGCGTGCGGGACTTCGCCGCCGAGGGCAAGGAGCGGGTCTACGTCGCCGATCGCTACAACAACCTGCTGGTGCTGGAGGCCAAGACCGGGTCGATCATCGGCAGCCTCAAAACGGCCGAGGGCGTCAAAACGCTGGTCAACGACCAGACCGATCGCATCTATCTGGTGAACGACCACGGCCTGGCCCAGTGCCTGCGCGAGATCGGCGCCGAGGAGCCGCTGTTGCATCGCCGGCCCCAAGAGGTTGTCGACGCCGAGGCCGCGGCGGCCGATGCGGCGGGAACGGCGCCAGCCGCCGAAGGCACGCCATTCGTGCCGGAAGACGCCGAGGGCGAGACGCCGCTCGAGCCCGCGGGTGAAGGGCAGCAGGAAGCGGAGCCCGCCGAAGACCCAGCGGCCGACGGCGCACCCGCCGAGCCCGCCGCGGAGGAAGGCGCCGTCGAAGAGAATCCGTTCGACGATTTCTGAGATATGTGGCCGAAAACGTCCGCGATTGGCTAACGGCCAAGGAAACTCACAACTTCTCTTGCCCCGTGAGCCCCAGCACGCTCATCCACAACTCGCTTTCGAGGTCGAGGCGCTTCGAGACTCCGGCCGAGACGGCCAGCGGCACGTGGATCAGGTGGCTGTGCAACAGGCCGACGAGCATGTCGGTCTTTCCCGCCATTGCCGCGTGAACGGCGGCTCGTGCGAACCGCTCGCACAGCAGCGCGTCGACCGCCGCGGCGGGCAGGCTGCGGATGTAGTAGCTGGGGTCGAAGTACTTCACGCTCGTCGGCACGCCCGCGGCCTTCAGGTACTGCTCGATGCGCTCTTTCAGAAACACGCCGACGTCGGCGAGCTTGCGATTGCCCGATGGGTCGCACGCATTCTCCGCTTTGAGCATGTGCTGCCCCGCCCCTTCGGCGACGACCACCACGGCATGCTCGCGCGACGCGAGGCGCCGCTTGAGGCGGGCCAGGAACCCGTCGGGTCCGTCGAGCACCAGCGGCGCTTCCGGGACGAAGCAGAAATTCGCCTCGCCGCTGGCGACCGTCGCCGACGCGGCGATGAATCCGGCCTCGCGGCCCATGAG
>JANOIK010000098.1:0-17523 GCA_031407585.1 Planctomycetota bacterium
ACCAGCGACACGGTGGGAATCGCCTTCAGGGCGTTGATCATCGTCGCGCCTGAATACAAAGGGTTGTTCACCACGTCGGGATCCATCGCCCAGTCCGGCCCGGCGTAACCCCATGTCCCCCCGCCTGCCAGCGCGTCGGACGCATCCTGCCCGACGACGTCGGCGAGGAAAATGTACGTCTCTGTGTCGGCGTTCGACGAGGTGTAGCCCGTCTCATAGGCGATGGCTCGCAGCACCGTCGTCGTTGTGATGTTGACGGGGCCCGTGTAGAGCGTGCCATTGGTGGGCGTCGGCGCACTGCCGTCGGTCGTGTAGCGAATCGACGCCGTGGGCCGGTCCGCCGTGATCGTCACGGGGAACGCGGCGCTGAAGAACCCGCGGTCGACCGAGAAGTGCGTGTCGCCCACGTACCCCAGCGAGCTGACGCCGTTGTCGTCGCCTGGCGTGGGGCCGGCCATGAACCCGGTTTGCGTTCCGCTGGTGCGCGTCGCGGTCAACACCGGTTCCAGCAGGAGATCGCCGTTGCTTACGCCGCCGCTAACTCCCGTGACCAGGTGAAACGCCAGCACATTTGAGCCGTTGAGCAGCGTCGGCAAGTACGGCGTCAAGTCGAATGTGATGGCCGTGTCGATCGCCTCGTTGCCGCGATTGGCAGCCACCATCGTCGAGCTGCCCGTTTGATTCCCCGCCCGGCTATTCCAGGCCGGCTGCGGAAAGGAAAAGTCGTCGCCGAAGTTGACCTGATGCACTTCCCGCCCGTTGAGGAACGCAATGAATCCGTCGTCGAACTTCACCGTCAACGCGAGCGACGTGAGTTGATCCTTGTCTTGGAGATTGAAGGTGGTTCGGACATACGCCGACGATCGCGCGTCCGGCATCTCGGCTAATTCAAACCTATCCACTCCCGCCGTCAACGGAAACGTGCCGCCCGAGACGCCATTGCGGTCGTAGCCGACGCGCCCAGTGCGCGGGAGCCATAAGCTGGCATTGCTGTCGTCGTAGCCCAGTTCCCGCCAAGCGTCATCGAGGGCCACGCCCGCGACCACCGTCGACTCTGCCGCGGGTACGTGAACGCGCAGCTGCGAGCTGGCCCCGACGAACGTCTCGGTCGCCGTCGTGCCGGGGTTGGTCCCGACGCCGTACGACACGTCGTCGAGCTGAGCGGGGATCGCCGAGTACGAATGCACGACGGTCATGCCGTCAGCGTCCACCAACGCGAGATACTCTCCCGCTTCCTTGGCCAGCTTGAAATTCGTGTGGAGCTCCTGCCCCGAGACCGCGCGGTTCTTGTCGGACGCAAAGATCCGCAAGTAGCTGTTGGCGGCGATCGTCGTCGCCGGGAACGTCCACTTGGTCAGGTTGCCCGCCTCGTCGGTCAGGCGCCAGCCCGTGATGTCGACGGGCGCCGGGTCCGTATTCTTCAGCTCGATCCAGTCGTTCCGCTGACCGTCCTGGTCGGTGATGCCATTCTCATTGCCGGCGAGAAATTCGTTTATGACGACGCCGGTCATCGCCAGCCGCGGCTCGAGCGTTTCGAAGGTCAGCGTCGATGCCTTGCGATTCGTGGCCTTTAAGCGCGCACGGCCTCGGCGCGCACCGGGCTTCCCTGTCGGTCGTCGAGAGTTCTTCACGTACGGTTCATCCCTGGCGTACGGGCGGCGCTGTTTTGCCTGACCCGGGGCGCCCGAAAGAGAAAAGACAACACCGCGGCGGCACGGGGCGGCGGCCGCGGGACAAAAAAGCCTCTCACTTGCTTGTAACCAAGGGCACGAAAACCGTCAAATCCACGGCGTTTTTCGCCCGGCGTTCGTCCGGGCGGCTGCAAGTTTGACCCGTTTCACCGGCGGTTTTCTGCAATTCCTGCAAACCGGCCGCGAGCTATCTTTTCATGGCCCCAAAAAAGCTCGATCGGCTCGTCGATCCGACTCGATTCGCAGGTCCTTTCATTCTATTCGCCCCGAGCCCCAATTGTGATCAATTCCTACGAAATCAACGACCTTTCCGGTCTCGAAGTCCTTCGCCCGATCTGGCACGGGCTGCTCGCGCAGACGCCTAATCACTCGTTCTTTCAGACCCTCGAGTGGCTCGAGTCCAGTTGGAGCAACTTCACCAACCCGCAACGGTTGCGAGTGATCGTCGTCGAGCGCGACGGCAAGCCGATCGGCATCGTTCCCTGGGTCGTTCGGCACGAGCAGCGCCGCGTTGGTTCGGTGCGCGTGCTCACCTATCCGCTGGACGATTGGGGCACGTTTTACGGACCAATCGGTCCGGAGCCGCGGACCTCGATTCGCGCGGCGTTCAAGCAAATTGCCGAGACGCCCCGCGATTGGGATCTCATCGACCTGCGGTGGGTCGACGAAGCCGCGGACGAGTTTCTCACCATCGGCGAGGCCCTGCGCGAGTCGAGCTTCAGCTACCGCGCGCAGCCCCGCATGGAGGTACGCCTTTGCCGGTTCTCCGGCGGATGGGACGCCTACTTCAACTCGCGGTCCCGCAACTGGCGGCGCAAGATGCTGCACGATATCGAGACGCTCGAGAAGACAGGCGAAGTGAAGCTCGTGCGCTACCGGCCCGAGGCGGGCGTGCGGGGACAGGAGTCGAAGCACGCCAAGATTTACGAAACGTGTGCGAACATCTCCGCGAAGACGTGGCAGGCGGACGACCCCTCGCAAAGCTGCCTCAGCTCGCCGCGAGTGCGCGACGTGCTGACGAAGATTCACCAGGAAGCTGCGGCATTGGGAATGCTCGATACGAACCTGTTGTACGTCGGCGGAACGCCCGTCGCGTTCAACTACAACTACGTTGCAGAAGGACGCACCTACGGCTTGCGGTGCGGGTACGATCCCACCGTGGAACTCGAAGGCTGCGGCCGCGTGCTGCTGTACCTCATGCTCGAAGACTCGTTCCGCCGCGGCGATGTGGAGTACAACTTCGGGCCCGGACGGCAGGCGTACAAGGAGCGCTTCGCCACCGAGATGCGGCACGCTTACACGTTTCGCCACTATGCACGATTCTCGCTGCGGTCGCAGTTGCTGCACATCAAGGAAGAAGTCGCATCGCGGCTTTATTCGCCGGCGGAATTGGCCGAACGCGGGCTCGTTGATTAGCAGAACCCTCGACTAGCGGCGGAGCCATTGGGCGAGGCCGCGCTCGCCTTGGGCCATCACCCAGTGGTGATTCCAGGCGAAGAGTGGCTTGAGCACGGGCGCCAGAAGGTTCAGCCAGAAGCCCGAGGTTTCGACGTCCCAATGGAACGTCACGTGCGTGCGGCCCGCCTCGAAGGAGAGCACGAATCGCCCGCGACCGCTGAGGTCGCCGGCCGCGTCGTAGGCAATCTCTCGCGGCGGGTCGTAGCGATTCGTCGTCGTTGTGTAGCGTAGCGAATACGGCAACCGGCCGCGAACCACGCGCTCGGCGCGGGTTCCCACGCCGTGAATGTCGGGCGTCAGGTCCTTGTACTCAACGATCGACGGCCACCACTCGGTGTATCGCTCCGGTGCGTCGAGCGCTTGCCAAACGGCTTCGAGCGGCGCGTCGAACCACCAGTGCGTGACGAAGCTGTACGCGGCCATGCGAGAACGCGTCTCCGCGCGTAGGTCTCGGCAAGCTCCGCTTAGCGAAGTCGAGCGAGCAACTCGGACTGTAGCTTCACAATCGCTTCATCCTCGCCGGGCTCGCCGGTGCACGACATGTGGTCGAAGGGCAGCTCGACCACGTCGTCGACTCCGTCGAGCCGGCCGCGTTTCAGCGCGACCACGCCGTCGCCCTTGCCGTCGACTAGCTCCTCCATGTCCGCGACCATGTTGTCGATCGAGCCGGCGTAGGCGCCGAGGCCTTCGGAGCGAGTCGTTTTGCGAAGCACTCCACGGAACCAGTCGAACTCGGTCGGCGTCACCGCTGTATGCGTGCCGAGGAAGATCGCGTAGCGGATGTTGGCGTTGCGAGGCCGGGCGTTCAAGCGGGTGAGAAACGGCGAGCCGGGAAACAGGTCGTCGGACGCTTCGCTGAGGCCGTCGACCACCGAATCGCGCAGGCGTTCTTTGAAGCTGCCTTCGCGGCGGGCGATGCCGTGTTCCCACAGATCGCCGACGATCGAAATCTTCGCGATGAGCGAACCCTGCGACGGCGGGGCAATCATCACTAAACGGGCGACGTTGCCCGGGTCGAGGGCCGGGTCTTCGACGGCCGCGCGGGCGACCAGGCCGCCCATCGAGTGGGTGACGAGGGCCACCTTGACGGCAGGGTTCGCCGCGGCGAATTCCTTCAGCGTCTTGGCGAGGAACGTGGACGAATCGGTCAGGCTCCAGTCGTTCGGATACGCGAATACGGCACAGGGAAACCCCGCGCCCCGCACGGGGACGAGGACCGGGGCGTTGCGGTCGGGACTCGAGTTGAAGCCGTGGATCATCACGACCAGCGGCAGGTCAGGCGACTTGGCGGCGACCTCCTGCCAGTTTTCGTCGAGGTGCAAGCCGTAGCGGTCGGCGTCGGTTTCTTCCCAGAGGCTGTCGCGAACCCAATTGCGGAGGGGATCGGCGACCTCGTCGGCGATGGCGCTCGCGGTGGAGAGGAGGTGGAGTTCCTCGGGCTCTTCGGCGGTGGCGGGGAGGGGACGCGCTAAGCCGCAAGCGGCCAGCACGAATGCGGACGCGAGGATCGCAGTGAGGCGAACGGCGGCTTGGCGGGAGGCGTTCATGGCGGGCACTTGAGGGGTGGTTCGAAAGGCGGGTCCGTGGGGTGAAGCGCTGGCAGTTGTGAAATGTTACAGGGAGGCTAAGCCGCAGGCGGCGTGGGAGACGCCGCTTGCGGGGGTCACCGTTTCAATTGTACGAACCTTGGGGTTAAAAGTCGTCGGGTTCGGTTTCCTGTTCGGGGTCGGCCTTTTCCGGGGCGGCGGGAAGCAGCTCGGCGCCGGCCGCCATGATTTTCTGCTTGATTTCCTCAGTGATGGCCGGGTTTTCCTTGAGGTAGTCGCGGGCCTTCTCCTTGCCCTGGCCGAGCTGCATGTCGCCGTAGCGGAACCAGGCGCCGGTGCGGGAGACGACCTTCTGCTCCATGCCGAGGTCCAGGATGTCGCCCTCGTAGCTAATGCCGTTGGTGTGCATCATGTCGAACTCGGCGACGCGGAACGGCGGGGCGACCTTGTTCTTCACGACCTTCGCGCGGACCCGCTGGCCGACGACTTCTTCGCCCTCTTTGAGCTGGCCGATACGGCGGACGTCGATGCGGCTGGAGCAGTAGAACTTCAGGGCGCGGCCGCCGGGGGTCGTCTCGGGGCTGCCGAACATCACGCCGATCTTCTCGCGGATCTGGTTGATGAAGATCACGGACGTCTTGCTCTTGGCGATGGCGCCCGTGAGCTTGCGGAGGGACTGGCTCATGAGGCGGGCCTGCAGGCCGACGTGCGAATCGCCGATCTCGCCTTCGAGCTCCTTGCGCGGGACGAGTGCCGCGACCGAGTCGATGACGATGACGTCGACGGCGTTGCTCTTGATGAGCATCTCGGTGATGTGGAGGGCTTCTTCGCCGCAGCTGGGCTGGCTCACGAGGAGCGTTTCCAGATCGACGCCCAGCTTCTTGGCCCAACTGGGGTCGAGGGCGTGCTCGGCGTCGATGAACGCCGCGATGCCGCCGAGTTTTTGGGCCTGGGCGACGCAATGCAGGGCGAGGGTGGTCTTGCCGCTGGATTCGGGGCCGAAGATTTCGATGATGCGGCCGCGGGGGATTCCCTGGCCGCCGAGGGCGATGTCGAGCGAGAGGCTGCCGGTGGGGATGCCCTCGATGCGGCGAATGTTGTCGCCGCCCAGGGGCATGATCGAGCCTTCGCCGTAGGCCTTCTCGATGGCGGCGACGGTGTTGCGGAGCTCGGGGGTGCTTTCGAGCAGGGCGTCGGCGGCGGATTTCTTGCGGGAGTGGCCGCCGGTGCTGGCTTTGTCGGGGCCTTTGCGGGGACCCTTGTCTTTAACTTTGTCTTTCTTGGCCATGCCGTTTCTCGATGCGAACTTGGAGGGTGCGTTCTTAGCTGATGCGAATGCCATGATAAGGCCCTATGGTTTTAGTAGAAGCGGGTGGCGGGGGCAAATTTTGTGGGTTGGGCGGTTTTTTGGGGAGTCGCGAAGCTGCAAGCAGGTGGTAAGTCGGGGGTTGGGGCGACGGTTTGGGGTTTATTCTTTGGTCATGTACGTGTGATTAGGCGGGGGGTTCGTTGCCTCCGACAGGTTTCATTTGTCCGGTTGGTTGCGGGAAGATTTTGTTGTTCGTGGACAGAATGCGGGGTTTGGTGGCGTGGGGCTCGAGATTTCTCGATGTTTCGGCGATGGGAGGCCGTGGGGAAGTGTCCGGTTGGGTCCGCTAAGTGTCCGCTTTGGGGCTCATAGTGTCCGGTTGGGGCTGGATCGTGTCCGCTTTGGGGGCGGAATGGACGTTTTCAGGGGAAGCGAAACTGCAAGCATGTGGAACGAGAAATCTCATACGGATGTATATTAGTGGAATGTGATCGCTAGAACTAGTGTACAGGTAAAGAAAGGCAAAAAACTTGCCCGCTCGAATGCACCCGCTTTAGAAGAGGGAGTAGATGAAGGGGGCTGCGGCGGTGCCGCCCAAGTACACCACCAGGCCGAGGGCCAGGATCGTCGCGAGAATGGGGATGAGCCACCATTTCTTGTTGTGCAGGATCATGGCGGCCAGCTCGCGGACGAGGCCGGGCTGGGGCTGCTCGGCTTGGCGCTGGGCGGCGGACTTTTCCGGCTGCGGCTGCTTTTCGGTTTTTCGCGACATGTGGGCCTCTCGCGGCTAGAACTGCCGGAAATAGTTTGCGACATCGTCCTCGGCCTGCCGACGGGTCTGCCAGTAGGTGGTGGCCTGCCGGTCCCACTTTTTCTGGAGGGGATCGCGGCCCAGGGCTCGCATGGCGAGACCGATGGGTGTGAGCACCAGGTAATAGGTGACCGCCAGCAGGATATGGCCCACGACCCAACCGACGGGGTATGCGGCCGTCATGCAGGTGAGGAACACGACGCGGGCGATTGGTGGGCGGAGGTAACAGACGACGCTGAGCACTGCGGCCGCCGCGAGAAACGCCAGAACCGCGGGCACGAGGCCCGTGGCGCGCCAGAGGAGCCACGCGGCGAGCAGCGCGAGCGCGGGGAGCCCGATCGCGGCGAACTGGCGGAGTTCGCGCGGCGTTGGGTCGGTGTTTCGCTTGAGCAGGGGCATTGTTTAATCCCAGCCGGGCTCGACATTGTAGGCAGGCCGCGTTGCGGCGCCCTGCTCCGCCTTCAGCAGCACGACATCTTCGAGGACTAACGCGTCCATTTCCGTCGTCATGAAGCAGCGGTACGCGTCGTCGGGCGTCGCGACAATCGGTTCGCCGCGCACGTTGAAGCTGGTGTTGATCAGCACGGGGCAGCCGGTGAGCCGGTCAAACCGTTCGAGCAGGCGGCGGAATTTTCCATTGCGATTGGCGTCGACGGTTTGCAGGCGCGCGGAATGATCGATGTGCGTGACGGCGGGGATGTGCGAGCGGACAGCGTTCACTTGGTCGAGTCCGGTGACGCCGGAGTTATGTGACGCGATTCGTTGGGACGAATTCACGGGCGACACGAGCAGCATGTACGGGCTCGGCACATCCGCGGGATGATCAAAATACTCGGCCGCGCGTTCGGCCAGCACCGCGGGGGCGAACGGGCGGAATGACTCGCGGCGTTTGATCTTCACGTTCATCACCGACTGCATCGTGGGGCTGCGGGCGTCGCCGAGGATGCTGCGACTGCCGAGGGCGCGGGGGCCGAACTCCATGCGGCCTTGAAAGAAGCCGACGACTTGCTCGCGGGCCAAGAGCTCGGCGACGCACCGGAGCTGCTCGTCCTCATCGGCGAACGAGCGGTAAACGGCGCCGTGGGCGTCGAGCGCGGCGCGAATCTCGGCGGGCGTGAACTCGGGGCCGAGCAGCGAGCCGTGCTGGAGGTCGGCGTCACCATTCAAGCTGCGGCCGCCATCCCCGTCCGCCTGTGGTCGCGGCTCGTCGAGCATCTGCCGGGAGATGAAGAGTGCGACGCCGAGCGCCCCGCCGGCGTCGCCCGCGGCAGGTTGGATCCAGAGGTTCTCGAACGGCCCCTCGCGGAGGATGCGGCCGTTTCCCACGCAATTGAGGGCGACGCCGCCGGCAAGGCACAGGTTGGTGGCGCCCGTGCGGCGGTGGGCGTGGTGGGCCATGCGGAGCATGATCTGCTCGGTGACGGCCTGGATCGACGCGGCGAGGTCCATCTCGCGCTCCGTGACCGGGCTCTCGGGCGTGCGAGGCGGCCCGCCGAACAGGCGATCCATCCGCGGCGAGGTCATCGTGAGGCCGTGGCAATAGTCGAAATAGGACATGTCCGTGCGGAACGAGCCGTCGTCCTTGAGGTCGATCAGCCGCGTGAGGATCTCGTCGACGAAGCGGGGCTTACCGTAGGGGGCGAGACCCATGAGCTTGTACTCGCCCGAGTTGACGCGGAAGCCGCAGAAATAGGTGAACGCGGAGTAGAGGAGGCCGAGCGAGTGGGGGAATCGCATTTCTTCGAGCAGGCGGATGCGATTGCCGCTCCCAGCGCCGATCGTGGCGGTGGCCCATTCGCCGACGCCGTCGATGGTGAGGATCGCGGCCTCGTCGAACGGCGAGGGGAAGAACGCGCTCGCGGCGTGGGACTCGTGATGCTCGACGAAGACGATGCGATTGCGGAACTCGTTGCCCAGTCCGCGGCGGATTTCGCGCGGGTGGTGGAGCTTCGACTGGAGCCACCCGGGGATGGCGGCGAGGAATGAGCGGAACCCGCGCGGCGCCGCGGCGAGATAAGTTTCCAGCAGGCGGTCGAATTTGAGGTGCGGCTTTTCGTAGAAGCCGACGAAGTCGAGCTGCGCGGGCGTGAGGCCGGCGGACGCGAGACAGTAGTCGATGGCGTGCTGCGGGAAGGCGGCGTCGTGCTTGCGACGGGTGAAGCGTTCTTCCTGGGCGGCCGCGACAATCTGGCCGTCGACGACGAGCGCGGCGGCGCTGTCGTGGTAGAAGGCCGAGATGCCGAGGATGGCTGTCATGCGAGACGCGGAGTCGAGTGGTTAGAATTTAATCGCGACTATTAGTTGAACTTTGCAATTGAGAAGAGATCTCACGCAAAGGCGCTAAGGCGCAAAGGTGGGGACGCAAAGAAGAAACGTTCTCTTCTCTCAATTCTCCTTTTTTTCTTTGCGTTCTTCCTTCGCGCCTTAGCGCCTTTGCGAGAGTCGGGCTACACGACTCGGCCCCTGCTGGGGCAAGGAGGATTGGCATTCGTTTCGCGGCGCCGAGACGGCGCCGGCTAACACGATGCGTTGTCGGGAGTAACGTTTGGGCTCATTCGAGGGCTACCTGCTGTCATCCCTCCGAGACGGATTCGTTCGTAGCGCGTCGATTTCGCGCAGGGCGGCGGGGTGGTTGGGGGCGAGTTTCAGGACGCGCTCGAAGTGCTTCAGGGCTTCGTCGGTTTGGCCGGCGCGTTTGAGGGCTACGGCGAGATTGAGGTGCGCTTCGACGAGCTGCGGCATGAGGCGCACGGCTTCGCGGAGTTGCTCGATGGCCTCGTCGAGCTGCTCGTCGAGCTGGGCGCCTGTGGCGAGCGCGACGCCGAGCAGCAGATGGGTCTCGCCCATATCGGGGGCGATTTTCACGGCCTGGCGGTACTGCTCCAGGGCGGCGGCGTGCTTGCCCGCGGCGGCGAGAGACTCGGCGGCGGCGATTCGTAAGCTGGGGTCGCGGGGGTTGCCCTTCGCGGCGGCGAGGAACGTTTCGGCGGCCTCGTTCCACCATCCACGCTGCTGGCACAAGAACGCGAGCGCCGCGAGCTCCTGCGGACGCAACGGCGGGTTGGCGAGCGCGAGCCGGTAGGTTTCCTCCGCTTCGCTGAACTTCCCCTTGTCTTCCTGCAATTGGCCGAGCTCGAAGTACGCGGCGCCGGCGTGCGGGTCGGCGGCGATCGCGCGGCGGTAGGTCGCCATCGCGTCTTCGCGGCGGTTGAGGGCGGCTTCGATGCGTGCGAGGTTGAGCATCGCGAAGGAATTTTCGTCGTCGACCTCGAGGGCCTCGCGGTAGGCGTCGGCCGCGTCTTCGAACTGCTGGTCGGTGGCGAGGGCGCTCGCAAGCAGCAGCCAGTAGTCGACGCAGGTGGGGAGCAACTCGACCGCGCGGCGGGCGTCGGCGATCGCAGCCTTCGCGTCGCCGGCCTGGCTATGCAATTGGCAGAGCTGGGCGTGGAGCATGGGGTCGTCGGGGGCGGCGGCGAGGGCCGGGGCGAAGAGCTCGTCGGCGCGGGCGGATTCTGCGGCGATTTTTGTGCGAGCCCTGTCGGCTTGGTATTGGAGGGCTGCCACTTGGGCGGCGTGGTTGGCCTGGGCGGTGAACGGCGGGTCGGAGAGGCGGCGGAGGATGTCGTCGAGGGCGAGCACTTGGGGCCAGGAAGTCCAGCCGAGGCGCTGGGCGCACTCTTCGGCGGTGAGCCATTCGGCGGCGTCTGCTTCCTCGCTGTCTCGCACGCGCTTCGGCAGCAGGGCGTCGAGATCGTCGATCATAGTGCGCGCCAGCAAGTAGTTGCCGAGGAAAGTCAGGTGGACGTGCTCGTAGAAGTGGGTTCTGTCGGGGACGTCTCCGGCGGCACGGGCAAATTCCTGCTCGGCGTCGACCAGACGCACGCGGTCGTTCGTGTGTTCGGCGGCGACTTCGCGGGTGACTTCGTTCAGCTTCGAATCGCAGCGGAACCGCAACACATCCTGTTCCCGGGCCAGGGCGAAGAGCGACGCGGCCTCTCTGGGCTTGCCGTCGGCGAGTAGGCACTCGGCCATTGCGTAGGTGAGATCCGCGTACGTGTCGTCGATCTCCGCGGCGGCGCGAAAGTGCGTGATGGCCTCGTGCGGGCGACCGGCTTTTTGCTCCGCGCGGCCGCGGCGGTAGGCGGCCTTCCACGCTGTTCGCTGCTCCGGCGAGAGGCCCGGCTTGTTGAGCGACGCGAACGGGGCGCAGTCGCGCAGGTTCACCGCGACCGTGCTGAGCACGACGCCGACGCCGGCCTGTTTGGCATCGTCCAGGATGCTGTTCAGATTCGCGGCGAAGTGCTGGTAGACGCGGCGCATGCGAGGGTCGTCCTCGCGGAGTTGGTTCTCGACGAACATGAGCAGGCCGTCCCACTGGCGGCGCGACGCGGGCGGCGGGTTGAGGGCTTGCTCCGCCGCGGAGAGAAGCTGGCCGAACCGCGTGCTCTTGATCGCGAGGCTGCCGCGGATGAGCGACTCGCTGGGCGCCTGCGGGCCGAAGACGGTGCCGGCGCCGAACGGGCCCACGACTTCGTTGTTCCCCATGTACACGACCCACAGGTCGCCGTCGGCGGCCGCGCAATCGTGGGCGATCTCACGGATCGCGTGCGAGTTGATGCCGGTCATCGCGGCGTTCACCACCTCGAACCGCGTGTGCGGGTAACGGCCGTGGAGCAGCGTCTCGAGCAGGCGCGGCAGGCCGAACTCGGGGGCGGGATCGCCGAAAGCGGCGGACTCTCCGAAGACGAAAATACGGACGGCGCCCTTGGGCTTCTCGCGCGGGATGGCGAAGACGGCGGGCTTGCGTTCGTAGTCGGCGCCGAAGAACCGCCGGCCGACGCGGGGGTTGGGGACCCAAGCGTCGCGGCCGTTGACGACGGCCGGGAGCAGGAAGCCGGTGGGATATCCGTAGCCGATGACGCGGAGGGCGGCTTCGCAGAGGAGCAGGAAGGCGAGCGGCGCGAAGACGGCGAGGCCGATGCGGAAGAGCCAGAGTTTGCGGCGGGAGATGGGGGCGGGGTTTGGCGGATTGTCTGCGGAAGCCGATGCGACCGCGATGTCGGACGCAGGAGTCGGAGCGGCTGAGCGCTTGCGGTGTTTGCGGCCAGCCATTTTCGTTGCGTGGAGCGGGGTTGCGGCGGAAGAGTTGGCGTCGCGCGTCGCGGTCAGTCGGTCGCGGTGAGCGACGCGAGCACTTGCTGCGCGGCTTCGAGCTGCGCCTTAAAATCCTCGTCGGCGGGGTCGGCGGCGGTGAGCGCCGTGAGCAGGTCGACGGCCCGCTGTGCGTCCGGCGCCGCGAGCACTGGGTTGTCGAGCTTCACCAGCGTCTCGGCCCGCAGGCGTAGGGCGACGGCGAGGTCGCGGCTGAAGAGCAGGTCGTCCGGGTATTCGGCCACGAGCGAGTCGAGCGGGGTGATCGCCTTCTCGATCGCGGCGAGCGCGGCGTCGGTCTGGTCGCCCGCGAGCAGCAGCTCGGCCAACGAAGTTTGCATGACGCCGAGCGTGGCTTTGTAGTCGGCCACCTGCGGGCTGCGCAGGGCGAGCGTCATGAGCAGGTCGCACGCCTTGGCGTAAAGCTCCTGGGCGTCGTCGTTCTGGCCGGCTTGGGCTTGCAGCTCCCCGAGAGTGCCGTAGCTTTGGGCGAGTTGGAACTGGCTCGCGAGGTCGTCGGGATCGCTCCGGCGCACCAGCTCGAACTGGGCGACGGCGTCGCGGAGATATTTTTCGGCAGTGGGCGCCTCGCCGGCGCGGTAGTGCTCGATGCCGAGGTTGAAGTCGCCCTTGCCCGCATCGGCGCGGAGCTTCACGTCGTCGACGCCGGCGGTGAGGCGCCGCTTACGAATCTCTTGAGCCTTTTCCCATCGCGCGACGCCGGACTTGGGCTCGCCCCGGGCGGCGTCGACGACGCCGCGGTTCATGATCGTGTTGGCGAGCGTGCGAACGTACTCGGCGTTTTCGGGGTGCTCGTCGACGAGCTTCTGCCGCAGCTTTTCGGCCTGTGCGAGATAGCGATCCGAGTCCTCGTATTGCTGCAGCTTCTGCAGAGAGCCGCCGAGGGCGTTGAGCGTGCGGGCCTGGGCGAAGAGGGCGTTTTCGTCGTTCGGCTTCTGCGCGACGAGCCGCTCGTTGAGGCCGGCCGCCGTTTCGTAATACGCAATCGCTTCGGCGGGCGACTCGATGGATTCGGTGATGCGGCCGACGAAGAAGTTGGCCTGGGCGAGCTCGTCGAGCATCGCGTCGTCGCGCTGCTCGGAGGCGAGGAACTGCTTGTAGTACTCGAGCGCCTGGCGGAGGAGTTGGTCGCGGAGCGGCTGCATGCCGGGCTGGTCGAGGAGCGTTTCCTCGCTGACGGTGACGTAGTAGTCGCGGATGGCGTTGCGGGCGATCTCGAAGTTGCGCTCGGCGCGGTTATTCGCGGCGTTCACCAGCACCAGTCCGACGCCGAGCGACGCGGCGAGCACCGCGAGGACGCCGCCGGCGCCCATGACCGCGGCGCGGTGCTTGCGCATCCAGCGGGCCGCGCGGTGGAAGAGCGCTTCGGGGAAGGCTTTGACGGGTTCGTCGGCGAGATAACGTTCCACGTCGTCGGCGAGCGCTCGCGCCGAGAGGTAGCGGCTCGTGGGCACGCGGGCCATCGCCTTGAGGCAGATTGCTTCGAGGCGCTTCGAGAGATCGCGCTTGATCCCACGCGGCGGCGTGAACTTGCCGATTTGGACATTGGTGAGCAGGTCGTTGCGATCTTCCGTGCCGAACGGCGCCCGGCCGACGAGCAGGTGGTAGAGCGTGGCGCCCAGGCTGTAGATATCGGTCGCGGGGCCGAGCATGTCGACGCGGCCGAGGGCCTGCTCGGGGCTCATGTACGCGGGCGTGCCAACGATGCGGCCCATCTGCGTCTCGGTCGATTGGTCGGCCGACGCGGGGCGCACGGGCAGCTCGACGGTGTCCGCGGTGCTGCCCTCGGCGCCGAGGGCCTTGGCGAGTCCCCAGTCGACGACCAGCGTTTCGCCATACTTGCCGAGCATGATGTTGCCGGGCTTCAGGTCGCGATGCAGCACGCAGCGGTTGTGGGCGTACTCGATGGCGTTGCACACGTCGACGAACCGGCCGAGCAGTTGCCGGAAGCGAAGCTCGCGGTCGGGGGCGTCCGGGTGGCGGTGGAATTCGTCGATGGCGATCTGCAGGTTGTCGCCGCGGATGAGCCGCATGGCGTAGAACGGCCGGCCGTCGCCGTACTGGCCGAGGCCGTAGACCGGCACGACGCCGGGGTGCTCGAGTGAGCCGGTGATTTCGGCCTCCATGAGAAAGCGCTGGCGGGCCTCGTCGCTGTCGGCGTGTTTCGGCAGGATTTCCTTGAGGGCGACTTCGCGGTTGAGCTCCTCGTCGTGCGCGAGCGAGACCTGGCCGAGGCCGCCGCGCTGGAAAGCGCGGAGGATGCGGTAGCGCGCGGCGGCGGGAGTCGAGAGCGGTACAGGGCCGGACTGCGCTAACCCGCGTGCGGCGGAGGATGCGGCGGCGAGTTGCCTGAAGGCGATCGTGGGGGCGCTGGAGGGATCGAGCGTGACGTCGCTCGGCGAGACGCCGGGGCCGGGGCGCACCAGGGGCGCGGTGTTGCGCGGCGTCGTTCGCGGAATGGCGTCGAGCCGCGTCGCGTGCGGGTCGGCCGCGGTGGCGTGGCCGATGGTGTCGGCGGCGTTTGGTTCGACGCGTGGCGGCTGGGCGCCGCCCGCGGCGAGTGCGGTGAACAGGGCGCGGACGTCGCTGGCGCCGTCGCACTGGGCGAGGCTTTGCTGGGGGTCGTTGTTGTGCCGGGCGAGATGCCGGCCGACGAGCGCCGCGAGCAGTTCGCTCTCGTCATCGGAGAGGACGCCGCGGGCGCGGAGCACGTCGATCAGCGGCTCGGACTGCTCGCCGCGCAGCACATCGCACGCGGCCTCGATCAGCTCGTCGCGGGCGACGAAGTCGAGCTGCAGAGCGAGGACGCCCACGAGCAGGTTGTGATCGGCGGCGGCGGTGGGCAAGCGAGACGCTCCGTGAGGGGTCGCATCGACGAGCGGGCCAATGCGCTAGCGCGGAGGTTCAGTTTACGCGGTGGGGCGCTGAACCGCAAAGTCCGCTGCGGAGGTTGGATGCGCGCGGGGGAAGTTTGGTTCCCGCGGGCGTCAAAACCCTCGGTCAATCACCGGGGGGCGGGTGCCATGGCCACGGAGGTCCGCCGACGTGGCCATGTTCGATTGAGAGTTCACATGCCCACGAGGACGTGGGCATGCCACCCAAGCCCGGGGGCTAAAAACGGCGGTTGACTTGGAGGCTGTACTCGAAGTCGAACGAGCGGTTTTCGTTTTCCGTTACGGGCACGATGAAGCCGTTGGTGACCTGGCAGCTCGCGAAGTTGGCGGCGACGCCCGCGGTGAGATTCACCTGGTTGATGTCGCTGTAGATCGGGCCGGCGAGCACGTCGACCGGCACGTTCGGGCCCGTGCCGATGTTGTCGAGTTCCGTGACGGGCACGATAAACGGGTTGGCGTCCTCGAGGGCCGCGGTGTAGTGGCACTCGAAAATGCCGGCCAGGCCCCGCAGCGCTCCGCCGCGTTCACCCTGGCAAATCCAGTAGCCGAAGCCGAGGTTGAGCCGCAGCAAGGTTTGCTGGTCGAGCTCGCCGGATTCTTGCACGCTGAACGATGAGGGCGAGACGACCGCGTCGGGCGTGATCTGGCCGTCGACGCTGATCGTGGCGGTCGAGCGGTTGATCGGGGCGTCGATCTGCAGGAAGCCCTGGTGGAAGAAGCGGTCCGTGGGCCGGGCGTTCCACGCGAGGTACGGCACGAGGTTGACCGTCTGGTTGTTGAACCGGCCGATGAGCGTGAAGTCGGTGGGCGCGGTCGTGAACGACGGCGAGTCGGCGAAGATCGGAACCACCGAGTCGTCGTAGTCCTGCGCAATGCGGGCGTCGTCCGCCGTCGGGCAGTTCACGCCGACGCCCGCGGTGAGGGCGAACGGGGAGCGGTTGATCAGCGAGAGCTTGAAGTTCACGCCGAGATTGCCGAGCTCGCCGTGGCGGTCGGTCAGCGGGCCGCTCGAGCCGTCGCTGCTGTCGTAGATGTCGAGATCCGTATTCAGTTGGCGGAGCAGCGGCAGCCGCAGCTCGCAGGAGATGAGGCCGTCGAAGGCCGTCTCTTCGAGGCCGAGGTCGAACCGCTCGACGTCGGTGCCGCGGTTCTGGCCGAGGATGCTCGTTTCGTACGCGTTCGAGAAATGGCGGTAGGTGAAGAAGACGCGGTCGGTGGGGAGCACGGCGCCGTTCTCGGCGACGTTCAGCCGGTTGCCGCCGAAGATCGGGTGTTCGAAGTCGCCGAAGCCGACGCCTCCGATAGCCAACCCGCCGCTGAGGCCAATCGACTGATCGCCGATCATGTAGGGAACGCGCGAGGTGCGGGCGGTGCGGTAGGAGGAGCGGGTCGTGGGCTGCGAGTCGGAGTCGGCGGGGGCCGCGGCTTGCGCGAGCTCGACGTTGCCGTCGTAGTGCATGGCTTCTGCCAAGTCCGAGGCCCAGGCGGCGTCGGGTTCGGTCTCGGCGGCGCGTGCAAAGCGCGCTAAGCCGCAAGCGGCGAGGAGGGCGGCCGCGGCGAGGGCGCGGCTGGTGAGGAGGCGAGTGGTCATGGAATCATTTCCCGCGAGAAGATCGGGTCCGCCGTGAGCATGCGATAGGGCAGGTCTCAACGGTTGATTCGGTTCCGCCGATCGTGTCGAGTGAGCCGATTCTGCGGGCGCGGGCGCGACGCGCGGCGGTGCTAGCGGCGAGCTTGCGGGCTGGAGAAGCGGCGCCGCCGCGGAGCGGCCTTTGGCGTTCGCGGCGCCCCACAATCCCTACAACCGTTGTAAGCGATACGGCGAGGCCGGAAGAATCGCTCCCGGCGGCATGACCCGCTCAATGTGCTCCGGCGGCGCCACCGATGAAACCGGAGGAAACGGCGCCACAGGCCGCGCCGGCGGAGCCACGGAGAGACTCGTTCCATGCGTGCTCGTTGGCAGACAATCGCCGCCGTTTTGATCGCGTTCGCCGCGGAAGTTCCGTGCGTGTGCGGCCAGAGTGCATCGTCGCTGACGCTCGCCGACTCTTCGTGGGTCGAGTCCGACTCGCGCGATCCGTGGGCGGCCGACGCGTCGCCCCTAGCGCGGATCGCGCTGGCCGACGCTCTGGAGTCGGAACGCCTGCTCGGCCAATTGATGGTGGACTCGGAAATCACGCTCGCCCAAGCGGCACTCACCACGCCGCCCGCGCCGATGCGCGGCCGGGCGCCGTTTCGCGTCAATGCGGCCCTGCGCCGCCCTGCCCTTCGCGGCGCGGCGCTCGGCACGCTCGCGAGCGTCCCCTACATGCTCGGCGACACGGGCGCCGGCACGTGCCTCGGCTTCCGCGGCTTGCTCGACGTCGGCCTGTCGCATCCCACGCTCGCGTGCAGTCGGCTCAACGTCGCGGAGGCCAACTCGGCGTTGCCGGCCGATCGTGTTTACTACAGCTACCGCCACTTCGAGAACGCCACGCCGATAGAAGTCTACCAGTTCGAGCAGGAGCTCGACGTCGACCGTCACCTGCTGGCGTTCGAGAAGACCTACTGGGACGGCATGTGCAGCATCGAGATGCGACTGCCGCTGGAGTACCGGCTGACATCGGACTTCTTCTCGATCGTCACGCCGGGCGGGGTCGAC
>JANOIK010001262.1:0-2284 GCA_031407585.1 Planctomycetota bacterium
GTCGGCGACGCGTATTACATGAGCAGCACGACCATGCACATGAGTCCCGGCGTGCCGATCATGAAGTCGACCGACCTATCCGACTGGAAGCTCGTGAGCTACGCGTACGACACGCTCGCCGACAACGACGCGCTGAACCTCGCGAACGGACGCAGCGCCTACGGCGCCGGTTCTTGGGCGAGCAGTTTGCGGTTTCACGACGGCACGTTTTACGTCTCGACGTTTTCATCGACGAGCGGGAAGACGCACGTTTACTCGACCAAGGACATCGAAAAAGGCCCGTGGAAGGCCGCGGCGTTTGAGCCGTCGCTGCACGACAACTCGCTGTTTTTCGACGACGACGGCCGAGTGTACATGGTTCACGGCGCCGGCGACCTGCGGCTCACGGAACTCACGGCCGATGCGTCGGGGATCAAGCCGGGCGGGTTCGATGATGTGATCATCACCAACGCGAGCGCGCCGGCGGGCGAACCGGTCGGGTTGCGGGCGGAAGGGTCTCAACTCCTCAAGCACGACGGCAAGTACTACCTGCTAAACATCACCTGGCCGCGCGGGGACATGCGCACGCAGCTCGTCCACCGTGCGGACAAGATTACCGGTCCGTACGAAGGCCGCGTGATCCTGCACGACCAGGGCGTGGCGCAGGGCACGCTCGTCGACACGCCGGACGGGCGGTGGTTCGCGTTCCTGTTTCAGGACAACGGAGCAGTCGGCCGCACGCCGTTTCTCATTCCCGTAAAGTGGGAGGACGGTTGGCCCGTGCTCGGCGAGGATGGCAAGGCGCCGCCGACGCTCGACCTTCCCGCGGATGCCGATGGCTTCGCGGGCATCGTCGATTCCGATGAGTTCGAGCGAGCCGCGGGCGATCCCGCGCTGCCTCTAGCGTGGCAGTGGAACCACAATCCAGACAACGATCATTGGTCGCTTGCGGAACGGGCCGGGTGGATGCGACTCACGACCGGGCGAGTCGACAACGAGCTGGTCGAGGCCCGCAACACGCTCACGCAACGCACCTTCGGCCCGCAGTGCTCCGCGACGACATGCATCGACGTGAGCGAAATGCAGGACGGCGACATGGCCGGCCTGTGCGCCCTACAGAAAAAGTACGCCTTCGTCGGCGTACAAGCGGCCGACGGCAAGCGATCGTTGGTGATGGTGAGCGCCGAGTCCGACGCGCCGGAGCAGTTGGAGATCGTGCCGCTCGACCGAGATACTGTTCACCTGAGGATCGAGTGCGACTTCCAAGACCGCAGCGACAAGGCGTACTTTTCTTATCGGCTCGACGGAGCCGATTGGCGGCCGATTGGCAAACCGTTGCAGATGGCTTACACGCTGCCGCACTTTATGGGCTATCGGTTCGGCCTGTTCAACTTCGCGACGAAAACGGCCGGCGGGCGCGTGGACTTCGACTTCTTCCGCGTCAGCGACAAGATCTCACCTCGCGCGCCGTCGCAAGAATAGGGCCGCGTGCGTGGATGGCGTGGAACGATCTCAATCGCCGGATCGAAGCCTGCACGGCGTGCGACCGGCTCGTGACGCACTGCCGCAAGGTGGCGCAGGAAAAACGTGCGGCGTACCGTGAATGCGACTACTGGGGCCGCCCGGTGCCGAATATGGGAGCGGCTCGCGGCGGGCTGCTCATCGTCGGGCTCGCGCCGGGGGCGCACGGCTCGAACCGCACCGGGCGGATGTTTACCGGCGATGACTCCGGCAATTGGCTGTTCCGCTCGATGCACCGCTGCGGGTTCGCGAGCCAGGCGACGGCGACGGATCGGCGCGACGGACTGCGGCTCATCGATTGTGCGATCACCGCGGTGGGCCATTGCGCTCCGCCGGACAACAAGCCCGAGCGCTGCGAGATCGAAGCGTGCCGTCCGTTTCTCAGCGAGACGATCGACCTGTCCCATGCCCGCGTGTTCCTCGCCCTCGGCGGCATCGCGTGGCGGGAGATGTTCCGCCAGTTCCGCCAGCGCGATTGGCACGCCGGGCCGCTGCCGCCGTTCTCCCACGGCGCGAAGGTCCCGCTAAGCGGCAATCGTTGGGCGCTCGCCAGTTACCACCCCAGCCGGCAGAACACGAACACAGGGCGGCTTACGGAGACGATGCTAAATGACGTGTTTGAGAGTGCACGGGAATTGTTGAGATCAGAAGTCTGACCCTAATTCCAGCGGTGGAAGAGTTCGCTGAGCCATTAATCAGTGACGCCGACTTCGGCCAGTTGCCGTCGAACGTCACGCACGATGTCGTCGGCATCGAAAGCCCCAATCTGTCCGGCCGCGACTTG